>SVMH01000051.1 GCA_015067525.1 Oscillospiraceae bacterium
ACGATGGCGATCACCGGGGGGATCAATGCGGCCCAAGTTCCGTACAGGGCAGGAGTCATAAGACATTCATCCTTTCTTTTTTTGATTCTTGCAGTCTCTCCTAAAACAAGTTTTTTCTTGTTTAGTTGCTTCAGTATCTCATGCCGCTAAGAAAATGTCAAGATAGCTCGCAAATTTTCTGTTAAAATACTGTGCAATTCAGACAAAATCGTGCTAAATGATGAGGCGAAACGGGTTGGCAGGCAAGGCAACAGAAAAAACTTGTAAAATGAAACGGCGTGACCGAAATCACGCCGTTGGCATTATTTTTTTTCCAAATAGTCCTTGAGGTACAAAATAGCCTGACGGTAGCCCTCAAAACCCAGACCCATATAGGTCTTGATGCAAGCCTTACCTGCGTAGGAGATCTGGCGGAAGTCCTCGCGCTGACTGACATCGGAGATATGCACCTCCACGGCAGGAAGCCCCACGGCTTTCAGCGCGTCGAGGATGGCGATGCTGGTGTGGGTATAGGCGGCGGGATTAATGACGATGCCGTCTACCTTTCCGTAGGCTTGCTGGATGGCGTCCACAATAGCGCCCTCGTGATTGGACTGGAACAATTCTGCCTCGATGCCGTTTTCTGCGCAGGTGGCGCGGCACAGCGCGCACAGCGCGGCATAGTCCTGCTTACCGTAGATGTCCGGTTCGCGAAGGCCCAGCAGGTTCAGGTTGGGACCGTTGATGATGAGAAATTTCATGCCATGACCTCCTTGATTTGTGTCGCCGTTTCCTCCAGCGTGCCGTTGTTGTCCACGCAGTGGTCGGCAAAGCGGGCATAGAGGGGGGCGCGGCGTTCATACATCGAGCGCAGCTTGCCGCTTTGGGACAGGGGACGTCCATCGGTGGGCAGGCAGGCGATGTCGCGCTGCAGCCAGAAAAGTACGCCGTTCTGGTGCAGCAGGGGGTAGTTCTCCTGGCGCGTCACGCAGCCGCCGCCGGTGGCGAGGATAATGCCGGAGCGCTTCCCCAGCTGCGCGATGGCTTCCGTTTCCAGTGCACGGAAACCATCTTCGCCCTGCTGGGCGAAGATATCGGGGATGGATGTGCCGGCCAATTCCTCCACCAGCGTATCGCTGTCGTACACTTCGCGACCCAGCGCCTTACCCAGCGCCGCTGCCACGGAGGATTTGCCGCAGCCGGGCATGCCGATGAGCACGATATTCTGCATCTTACGCTCCAAGGAGGTGCGGATGGTGTCAATGACGTCGTCGGAAATCGCGGCATCGGTGAAGCGTTCCGCAGCGCGCTTGGCCTGCGCCACCAGCATGTGCAGTCCGCCGAAAGCGGGAATACCCAGCGCTTCGGCCTGCAGCATCAGTGCGGTGCGGGCGGGGTTATAGATGAGGTCGAACACCGCGCGGCATCGGGGGAACAGGGATAAATCCACGGGGGAGACGCCGTTGTGGGGATACATGCCCACCGGCGTGGTGTTGACGATGATTTGGGCATCGGCGTGGCGGGCGAGATTGTCATAGTTGTCCTCACCGCTGCGGGAGATGACAGTGACCTCCGCGCCCATCGCGCGCAGCACGGCGCAGACCGTCACCGATGCGCCGCCGCTGCCCAGCACCAGTGCCTTGCAGCCGCGCATTTCCATGCCGCTGCGGTGCACCAGAGCAGCAAAACCGTCATAGTCGGTATTGTCGCCGTAGAGCGTACCGTCGGCGCGGCGGACAAGGGTATTGACGCTGCCCAGCGCCTGCGCCGTGGGGGACAGGGCGTGGCAGTAAGGCACCACCGCTTTTTTATAGGGGATGGTCACGTTGATGCCGTGCCATTGGCCGCGGGTGAGAAAGTCTTCCAGCTCCTCCGGCTCTTTTTCGAAAAGCTCATAGCTGTAATCGCTCAGTTGGGCGTGGATGGCGGGGGAGTAGGAGTGACCCAGCTTGCGGCCCAATAATCCGCAGCGGAGCATCAGATCACCTCACTATAGCTGCCCAGATAGGAGAAGGATTCGCACACACTGTCCAGCTCGCCCATCAGCTGCATGAACTGGGGAGAGTAGACGGAGGTGTCCAGATCGAAATAGAACATGAACTCGAAGTCACGGTCCGGCAGGGGGCGGCTCTCCAGCTTATTGAGGTTGATGCCCAGCGCATAGAAACGGGAGAGCAGCTTGTAGAGGGAGCCGGGACGGTGGGGCAGTACCAGCATCAGACTGGTACGGTCAGCACCGGGATAGATCTCCAGCTGGCGGGCAATGCAGATGAAGCGGGTATAGTTGTTGCCCTGATCCTGACAGGAGGATGCCAGATTCTGCAGATGGTACAGCTCTGCACAGGCGCGGGAGGACAGCGCTGCCATGTCGCGGCGATCGGATTCGGCCACAAATTTGGCGGCCTCCGCCGTGTTGGCACAGCGCACCACCTTGATTTCGGGATGTGCCTGCAAAAAGCTGCTGCACTGGCTGATGGCATGCTCGTGGGAGTAGACCTCGCGGATCTCCTCCAGTTTCACGCCGGGTTTGGCCAGCAGATTGTGGTCCACCTTCAGCCGCACGCTGCGCACGATGCGGAAATTATGGCGCATCATCAAATCGTACACCATGTTCACGCTGCCAGCAGTGCTGTTCTCCAGCGGGATGACGCCGTAGCGGCAAAGACCCTTTTCGATGGCGGAGAACACGGCTTCAAAGTTGGAAAAATACATCACATGGGGGCGGCGGAACAGCTTCTCACAGGCCATCTGGGAATAAGCGCCCTCCACGCCCTGACAGGCCACCATGGCACTGGGCGGGAACAGGGGAGGCGTGGTTTCGATGGCCTTGGCGATTTCTGCGGTGAGGGCGTTGGCGCTGCCGGTGAGACGGGTCTGGGCGCTGCGGCTCAGCTCCATCAGCAGGTCGTAGAGACTCACGCCGTACTCCTGCAGATCTTCCGGCAGCTGCTCGGCCACGGCCTGCAGCTTCTGCTTTTCGCGGCCGGAATCCAGCACGGGAAGAGCGTTATCCATCTTATAGCGTGCCACATCTTCGCACACGCGCATGCGCTCTTCAAACAGAGAGACCATCTCTTTGTCGATGCGGTCGATTTCGTTTCTCAGGTTCTGCAGATCCATGGCGATCACTCCTTATGTTTTTTGTATTCCAGCCATGCGTCGTATACGGCGATGGCCACCGCCGCCTCCACACAGGGTACGGCCCGGGGCACGATGCACGGATCGTGGCGGCCGTGGACGCTGAGGGTGGTGGGGGTATTGGTACGCAGATCCACCGTCTGCTGCTCGCGGGCGATGGAGGGGGTGGGCTTGAAGGCGGCGCGCACCACCAAGGGCATGCCGTTGGTGATACCGCCCAAGATACCGCCGCAGTGGTTGGTGGCGGTGACGATGCGTCCGTTTTCCACGGTAAAGGGGTCGTTGTTCTCGCTGCCGCGGAGGGCAGCGGCGGCAAAACCCTCGCCGAACTCTACGCCCTTTACGGCGGGGATACCGAACAAAACAGCGGCGATGCGGTTTTCCATGCCGTCAAACATGGGGTCGCCCAGTCCGGCGGGAACACCGGTGACCACGCACTCCACGCTGCCGCCTACGCTGTCGCACTCGGCGCGGGCTGCGGCGATGGTCTGCTGCATGGCTTTGCCTGCTGCATCGCTGACGGTGGGGAACAGCTTGCCGGCTACGCTTTCGGTGAACTCGCTCTCGTCGCACACTTCGCCGATGGAGCGGATGCGCGCCATCACCTTGATGCCCTCGCGCTGCAGCAGCTGCAAACAGATGCCGCCGGCGATGCACAAAGGCGCTGTCAGCCGGCCGGAGAAATGGCCGCCGCCGGCATAGTCGCGGCTCGCGCCGTACTTCACATAGGCGGTGTAATCGGCGTGGCCGGGACGGGGACAGTAGGCGAGCTGAGAATAATCCCCGGAGCGGGTGTTGGTGTTGCGGATGATGGCCGTCAGCGGCGCGCCGCAGGTGACGCCATCTTTCACGCCGCACAGAAACTCCGGTGCATCGGCCTCCTTGCGGGGGGTGGACCAGTCGTTGCGGCCCGGGGCGCGGCGAAGCAAAAACGCTTGCAGCGCCGCCATGTCGATGGGGAAGCCGGAGGGCAGTCCCTCTACGGTGACGCCGATGGCCTCACTGTGGGACTGGCCGAAGATGGTCAAGCGCAGATTCTGACCGTAAGTGCTGCTCATAGGGCATCTCCTTTCAAGGCGGCATAGTCTTTCCAGAAGCGGGGATAGGATTTGTTGACACAGCTGCTGCCCTCCACGGTGACATCACAGAGGGAGGCGGCTACGGCGGCGGACATGGCGATGCGGTGGTCGTTACAGGCATTCACCGTGCCGCCTCTTAGGCGGCCGCCGCGGATGATAAGTCCGTCGTTCCGTTCTTCCACCTGTCCGCCCAGCGCACGCAGCATGGCGGCGGTGGTGGTCAGGCGGTCGGATTCTTTCAAACGCAAGCGTCCGGCATTGATCATGTGCGTCTCGCCTTCGGCGGTCGCGGCCACCACGCTGAGGGTGGGAATCAAATCGGGGATGGGGGCGGCGTCAATGGTGATGCCGTGCAGCGTTTGGCGGCGTACGGTGACGGAATCCGCGTCTACCGTCACCTGCGCGCCCATCTCACGCAGCAACGCTGCGATGGCGCGGTCGCCCTGTGATGAGGCGGTGTTGAGCCCCTCTACGGTGACGCCGTGGGGGGAGAGCGCGCCGGCACACAGGAAAAAGGCGGCGTTGGACCAGTCGCCCTCCACCTGTACCTCCTGCGGCAGCGCATAGGTCTGGGCGCCGGGGATATGGTAGGTGTTGTTTTCTTTCGTAAAGACGATGCCGCTCTGGCGCAGCGCATCTTCCGTCATGGCGATGTAGGCGGCCGATTCCACCTGCCCGGTGACGGTCAGCATACTGTCCTCCGGGAGCAGAGGCAGTGCCAAAAGCAATCCGGAGATATACTGGCTGGACACGTTGCCCGGCAGCGTATAGGCGCCGCCTTGCAGCTGGCCGCTGACATGGAGCGCCTCACCTTCGCTGCGCAGCGTCACGCCGTGGGCCGTGAGCTGTTCGTCCAGCGGCGATAGAGGACGCTGGGGCAGGCGGCCCTCACGGTGGAAGGTGACGGTGCGGCCCAAAGCCGCTGCCACCGGCAGCAAAAAGCGCAGCGTGGAACCGCTCTCGCCGCAAGGAAGCTGTCCGTCACCGCCTGTACCGGGGGTGAGGAGGATGCGGCCGTTTTCTGTGTCTATTTGTGCGCCCAAGCCGCGAAGACAGGCCATGGTGGCCTCAATGTCGCGGCTGAGGCCGTCACACCGGAGCGTCACGCCGGATTTGCCCAGCGCAGCGCAGATGAGCAAACGGTGGGCCTGCGATTTGGAGGCGGGGATACGCACGGTGCCGCGCAGCGCACCGGCGCTGAGGGCGCGCGTCATTGCACACCTCCGGCGCTGAGCCAGCTGCGCAGGTCCCCTGCATTGACTTTGCGCAGCACCGTGTGGCCAATGCCCTCGGGCACAGCCAGCGTTAAGGTGCTGCCTTTCATTTTCTTATCCGATGCGGCGGCTGTTAGCAGTGCCTCCGCGCCGTAGGGAGATTGGGTAGGCAGGCCGTACTGCTGCAGCAGCGTTTCCACGGCGGCAGCGTCGGCGGCGGGGCAGATACCCATGGCCGCGGCGGCGCGGCTGATGATGGCCATACCCATGGCCACACAGTGGCCGTGGGGGATGGTGTAATCGCTGACCGACTCAATGGCGTGGCCGAAGGTGTGACCCAGATTGAGGAGCTGACGCGCGGCGGTGTCGAACTCGTCCTCGGCCACGATGTCGCGCTTCATCTCCACGCAGCGCTCAATGACAGCGTCCGGATTTTCGGCAATAGGCTGCGCGGCAAGCCGGGCGAATAAATCCGCATCGCCCAGAAGGCCATATTTGATGACCTCGGCGCAGCCGTCGCGGAAGGTTTTGGCGGGTAACGTGGCAAGGGTGTCGGTATCGCACCACACCAGTATGGGCTGGTGGAATGCGCCCACCAGATTCTTGCCTACGGACAAGTCCACCGCCGTTTTGCCGCCTACGGAGGAGTCCACGGCGGCGAGCAGCGTAGTGGGTACTTGTACATAATCGATGCCGCGCAAAAACGTGGCGGCCACGAAACCGGTGAGGTCACCCACCACACCGCCGCCCAGCGCCAACAGTAAATCTGTGCGTGTCAGACGGTTTTCGGCAAGAAACGTGAGGACTTCGCCGTAAGTGGTGAGGTTTTTGGCACTTTCACCGCTGGGGATGACATGGTGCACCACGCGAAAACCGGCGCAGCGCAGCGAATCACACACCGCCTCGCCATAGAGCGGAAACACGGTATCGTCGGAGATAACAGCTACGGTGCAGCTTTTGTGCAGCGCAGCGAGCTGCGTGCCCAACTGCGGCAAAATGCCGCTGCCGATGCACACATCGTAGGGATGGGAAGCGGGAACATGGACAAATTTCATCGTCCGTCAACCTCCTCTTTGCGCCGCCTGCCATCGTCCAACAGCTGTGTCAGTGTGGACAAATCGTCTGCGGCCATGGCATCGCGGTACTGCTGCAAGCTGGCGATGAAGAAATCCAGCTCGCTGAGCAGAAAGTCCTTGTTTTCCAAGAACAGTTCCGCCCACATGGTGGGGTTCAGCCACGCTACGCGGGTCAAATCCTTGTAGCTGCCGGCGGAGAAACCCTTGTGGCTGAGGGCGGTGGGACTCTTGATATAGGCGTTGGACACCACGTGGGCCATCTGGGAAGTGAAGGCGATCATCTCGTCATGCTTTTCGGCGGTGGTGACGCTGATGCGGCCAAAACCGGCGGGGGCGAGCAGCTGCTTGACCTTGTCCAGCAGCAGAATATCGTCAAAATCTGCCGGCACGATCACCATAGGTGCGCCCTTGTAGAGATTGGCGCGGGCGTACTTGAAGCCGGAGTTGTGGTTGCCGGCCATGGGGTGACCGCCCAGATAGGTGAATCCGTATTCCTTGGCAAGGGGGAACACGGCCTCGCACACGGTGCGCTTGGTGCCGCAGCAGTCGATGACCACCGGCTTAGGGCCGATGAAAGGCGCGGCGTAGCGCAGAAACTCCACCGCAGCGGCAGGGCAGATGCACAAGAGCACCAGATCGCAGGTGGACATATTCTCCTCGTTCAGCTCGCCGGAAACGACACCGGAGAGCTTGGCAAAGTCCAGTACGCTTTTGTCGGCGTCATAAGCGAGCACCGTTTCACCGGCTTCAAAATATGCTTTGGCAAACGAGCCGCCGATGAGGCCCAAGCCAACAATACCGACCGTCATTTTGCACACACCTCACGCACGGTGCGGACCTTTTCGGCAAGCTCGGCGTACTGCTCGGGGCGCAGGGACTGGGCACCGTCGCACAGAGCGTGCATGGGGTCATTGTGCACCTCGATGATGAGGCCGTCGGCGCCGCAGGCAGCGGCGGCCAGCGCCATGGGCTGCACCAGCGGTGCGCGGCCGGTGGCGTGGCTGGGGTCAACGATGATGGGCAGATGGGTCAGTTCATGCAGCATGGGCACAGCCGCGAGGTCCAGCGTGTTGCGGGTATAGTCGTCAAAGGTACGGATGCCGCGCTCGCACAAGATCACCTGCTCGTTGCCGCCGGCCATGATGTACTCGGCGCTCATCAGCAGTTCCTTAAGCGTATTGGCAAGACCGCGCTTGAGCAGAATGGGCTTGCGCAGCTCACCCAGATGGCGCAGCAGGTCGAAGTTCTGCATGTTGCGTGCGCCCACCTGAATGACGTCCACGTCCTCAAAGAGGGGGAGGTGCTCAATGGACATGATCTCCGTGACGATGGGCAGGCCGGTCGCCTCGCGGGCGATCTTCAACAGCTCGATGCCGCTTGCTTTGAGACCCTGGAAATCGTAGGGGGAGGTGCGGGGTTTGAAGGCGCCGCCGCGCAGCAGAGAAGCGCCGGCCGCCTTGACGGACTTGGCCACGGAGACGATCTGCTCCTCCGACTCCACGGAGCAGGGACCGGCGATCATGGCGAAGTTGCCGCCGCCGATCTTCACATCGCCGATCTGCACCACCGTGTCCTCGGGATGGAACTTACGGTTGCAGCATTTGAAGGGGTCGCTGACGCGCTTGACGGAGTCCACGATGCCGAGGCTGGCGATCAGATCCATATCCACATGGCTGGTGTCGCCGATGAGTCCCAGCACCGTCTGATAGTCGCCGTCCGAAATATGAACACCCAGACCCTGGCTCTGCAGCCAGTCGATCAGGGGAATACGCATTTCCTTGTCTACGCCGTGCTTGAGAATAACGATCATGATGTGTACCTCCGTTTGGGATAAATATGAATAGTGTCATTGAGAACTTAACTAAAACCTCATGCCGCCGGTAAAGGCGGACAAAGAAAGGGGACGGAGCGGCAGGAAGTTTTTTGTGCATGTGGGACGCGGTGCGGCCCACGCACTCAAATCTGTATGACAGAGGCCGACAGGCAGCTGTCGCATTTTTTGTTGCCTCAGGCAACAAAAAATGCGGCTCAGGATAACCTGTGCCGCATCAAAATACAGTTTCAAGAACCCTATTTGCGCATCACAAATTACCCTTACCAACGAGTAGTAAAGTAAAAGTAATAGGATGCAAAAAAGTTCTTCTTCATGGTTTTGCGCTCCGTTCCATCAAAGGATCAGTACTTATTTGAAATATATCCCACTTTGCGACAATTGTCAACTACTGTGATAAAGTTTTTTTAAACAAAAAGGAGAAATATATGGAATGTTCCATACGAATTATTGACATTATCCCTTGTGCTGTTATAATGGGGGCAGCACAATATACAGGGTGTAAAAGGTTTTACACCGGAGAAAGGAATCACACTATGCAGAACATTCTGGAACAGTCCATGCAGTATCTGGCACAGTTTGACGCGGAAGTAGCCGCCTCCATGGAGCGCGAATACGCCCGTCAGAAGCGCAACATCGAGCTGATCGCCTCGGAGAACGTGGCCTCCATGGCCGTCATCGCAGCCATGGGCAGCGTGCTGACCAACAAGTATGCCGAGGGCTATCCCGGCAAGCGTTACTACGGCGGCTGCGAGTTTGTAGATGAGGTGGAGACACTGGCTATTGAGCGGGCCAAGGCGCTGTTTGGCGCGGCTTACGCCAACGTGCAGCCCCACTCCGGCGCGCAGGCCAATCTGGCCGCCTATGCTGCCATGATGCAGCCGGGCGATACGCTGCTGGGTATGGATCTGGCCAACGGCGGTCACCTGACCCACGGCGCCAAGGTGAATCTGTCCGGCAAGTACTACAACTCCGTTTCCTACGGCGTGGACAACGAAAGTGGCTGCATTGATTTTAACCTCATCGAGGATCTGGTGAAGCAGCATCAGCCCAAGGTGGTGGTGGCAGGCGCCAGCGCCTATCCCCGTGCCATCGATTTCAAGACCTTTGCCGACATCGCCCACCGCTACGGTGCCTACCTGATGGTGGACATGGCACACATCGCAGGTCTCGTGGCCGGCGGCCAGCACATGAACCCTGTGCCCTACGCCGATGTGGTGACCACCACCACCCATAAGACGCTGCGCGGTCCTCGCGGCGGTATGATCCTCACCAACGACGAGGCTCTGGCGAAGAAGATCAACAGCGCCGTGTTCCCCGGTTCTCAGGGCGGCCCCTTGATGCACGTCATCGCCGGCAAGGCCGTATGTTTGAAAGAGGCGGCCTCTCCCGCCTTTGCCCAGTACGCCAAGGATGTGGTCACCAACGCCGCTGCACTGGCCGAGAGCCTGCGCGCCCACGGCTTTGACATGGTTTCCGGCGGTACGGACAACCATCTGGTGCTGGTGGATCTGCGCCGCAAGGGCGTCACCGGCAAGGAACTGCAGGACAAGCTGGACAGCGTGAACATTACGCTGAACAAGAACGCCATCCCCAACGACCCCCAGAAGCCCGGCATCACCAGCGGTGTGCGCATCGGTACGCCCGTGGTCACCACCCGCGGCTTTGTGGCAGACGAGATGGAGGAGATCGTTGCCTGTATCGATGACATCGTCACCGATTACGAGGGCAACAAGGCTGCCGTCACCGAGCGCGTGGCCGAGATCATTGAAAAGCATCCCATCTACTAATAAGACGATGAAAAGCCGCCCCGGAAGGGTAATATCACTTAGTTAGTGGCATTACCTGTAGGGTGGCATCCAAAAAAGAATGAGTGCATCCGTCGACGGATGCACTCATTCTGCAATTTGGGCATGACAAGTAAGCGGATTGGAAAATCC
>SVMH01000052.1 GCA_015067525.1 Oscillospiraceae bacterium
ATATGAAAGATTGTTGTCAATTTGTTGTCAACTCGGATTTGAGATGCCGAAAACCCTTGATTTTACTGGGTTTTTTAGTCGAGAGGCTTCATCGTTGGGAACAGGATCACGTCGCGGATGGAGTCGGTGCCGCAGAGCATCATGGAGCAGCGGTCGATACCAAAGCCCAGACCGCCCGTGGGAGGCATACCGTATTCCAGAGCCATAACGAAGTCTTCGTCCATCATGTCGGCTTCCTCATCGCCGTTGGCGCGCTTGGCAGCCTGTGCCTTGAAGCGCTCGTACTGGTCGATGGGGTCGTTCAGCTCGGAGAAGGCGTTGCCCATCTCGCAGCCGCAGATGAAGGCCTCGTAGCGCTCGGTCAGATGGTGGTCAGCGGGGCTGCGCTTGGCCAGGGGGCTGACCTCCACGGGATACATGGTGATGAAGGTGGGCTGCACCAGCGTGCTCTCCACCTTCTGGTCGAAGGTCTCATACAGGGCGTTGCCCCAGGTCTTGTCCACGCCGTCCATGTCCACGCCCACGCTCTTGGCCAGAGCCACAGCGGCCTCGGCGTCGCCCTCGCAGGCCATAAAGTCAGCGCCGGTCACTTCCTTGACGGCGTCGGCCATAGTCACGCGCTTCCAACTGGGGGTCAGGTCGATCTCGTTGCCCAGCCAGGTCACCTTGTAGGTGCCCAGGATCTCCATGGCAGCGCCGGAGATGATGGCTTCCAGAATATCCATCATGCCGTCCAGGTTGGTGTAGGCCTGATACAGCTCGCAGGTGGTGAACTCGGGGTTGTGCTTGGTGTCCATACCTTCGTTGCGGAAGATGCGGCCCACCTCGTACACGCGCTCCATGCCGCCCACGATCAGGCGCTTGAGGTGGAGCTCGGTAGCGATGCGCATGTACATGTCAATGTCCTGCGCGTTGTGGTGGGTAATGAAGGGACGGGCATTGGCGCCGCCGGCGATGGGGCTGAGAACGGGGGTCTCCACTTCCATGAAGCCCAGACCGTCCAGATAACGGCGCAGGTAGGAGACGAATTTGCTGCGGATCTCGAAGTTGCGCTTGCTCTCGGGATTGACGATCAGGTCCACATAGCGCTGGCGGTAACGGATCTCCTTGTCGGTCAGGCCGTGGAACTTCTCGGGCAGGGGGCGCAGAGACTTGCTGAGCAGCGTGATATCCTTGGCGCGAACGCTCATCTCGCCGCGCTGGGTGCGGAACACGTCACCTTTGACGCCGACGATATCGCCGATATCATACTTCTTGAAGCGCTCATAAACCTCCTCATCCATCTCGTCCTTGCGGGCGTAGAGCTGGATGCGGCCGGATTTATCCTGCAGGTCGCAGAAAGACACCTTGCCCATGCCGCGTTTGCTCATCAGACGGCCGGCGATGGTGATCTCGGTACCCTCCAGGGCGTCAAAGTTGTCTTTGATCTCCTGGGCATGGTGAGACACATCAAAAACGGTGATCTCAAAGGGATCCATGTGTGCGTCCTGCAGCGCCTTGAGCTTGTCGCGACGGATCTGAAGGATCTCGCTGAGCTCCTGCTGCACATTGTTGTTCTGCTCTGCCATTTTGCAGTCTCCTTTCTATTTGACCAAGCGCTCAGCGCTCGATACGCTCTACTCGGTAGTGCATGGTGCCGCGGGGGGCTTCCACGCTGACTTCGTCGCCCACCTTGGCGCCCATTAGGGCCTTGCCGAAGGGGGAATCCTCGGACACGGCGCGGCTCATCACGTCGGCCTCCTGAGAGCCCACGATCTTGTAGGCGGGCATGACCTTGCCGTTATCCAGATTGGTAACGGTTACGGTGCAGCCGATGGAGATCTTGTCCGAATCGATCTCAGACTCGTCCACGATCACGGCGTACAGCAGGATCTCCTCCAACTCGGCAATGCGGCTGTACAGCTTGCCCTGCTCGTTCTTCGCCTCGTCGTATTCGCTGTTCTCGCTCAGGTCGCCGTAGCCGCGGGCTTCCTTGATCAGCTCAGCCACCTCGTCGGCGCGGGTGGTCTTGCTCTCGTTCAGTTCGCGCTTGAGCTCATCGTAGCGCTTCTGGCTCATTTTGAATTCTTTTGCCATGGTTTCCATTCCTTTCAAAACAGTATCCGCCATCAGGCGGACACCTATACTTATTCTATTTTATCATGTTGCATTATAGTGACTTTCCACCGCCCTGTCAAGCGCGGAATTCCACGAAACGGATGTGAATCTCCTCAATTGGCAATTTTTCTGCCTGAAAGAGGGCGCAAAGCAGACTTTCTTCTCCGTTTTCCAATCCCGATGCCGTCAGCTCCAGCCGCTGCTGTGCGGCGCAGCCCCGCCCCAGATACAGCACAGGCACACCGCTGCGGGATTCCGCACGCAGGCACACCTCCAGCACCGGCTTTCCTCCCCCGACGCCCAGCCCTTCGGTGCTGCGCAGCCGGGCTTCCAGCTCCGCCTGCCCCACCCCCGTGTCCAGCAGCACATAGCGCGCCCGCTGGCACAGCAGCCTTGCCGCGCGGCAGGTATCCGCACCGGAGGAGTCGGCACTCAAAAGCACCGCGGAAGTACGCAGCGGCAGCTGCCACTCCCGCTCCGCCCAGTCCAGCAGCTGCGGAAGAAGAGCCCGCCGCAGCGGCCACGGCTCCACCGCCGTCATACCAAATAAGGCCAGTTCCGGCACCTCACCGCCCTGCACCACCACCCGGCGCACACCCCGCCGTGCCATTTCCCGCAGCGCCGCGGTAAACCCACGCGCGGCCAACCACCGACGGCGGTGCGGCACGCGCAGCACCCAAAAGGGCAGGCCGCCCACGACCTGCCGCTCCAGCGTGATTCGCCGCTCTTCCCCGCAGATAATCCAGCCCAGCATAAAAAAACCTCCCGAACCATGTGTATGGCTCGGGAGGTCATATCATACTTGCTTACCACCAGCGGATATAGCCGGGCAGGTAGGGCAGCGGGTCGATCTGCACGCCGTTGACGCGCACCTCATAGTGAATGTGGGGGCCGCTGGACACACCGGTAGAGCCGCACTCACCGATGACCTGTCCCTTCTCCACGTACTGGCCGACTTTGACGAAAGGCGTCGTCCACATATGGGCGTATACCGTGGCCACACCGGCGTCATGAGCGATCTGCACACTGTAGCCGTAGGTACCGTTCCAACCGGCCTGGATCACCTTGCCGGACTGGGCCGCATAGATGTCGGTATAGTAGGCCGCGCCGATATCCACGCCCTTATGGTTACGGCTGGCGCCGGCAATGCCGGTGTTGCGCGGGCCGAAGGGAGAGGTAATGTAGCGGGCCTTGGAGGGCCAGATCAGGCCCTTGAGCACACTCTGGGTGGTGGGATCCTCCACACCCTCGGTGGAACCGCCGTTGTCCTCATAGTACTTCTTCAGTTCTTCCGTAATGCGGTCGGCTGCGGCATCCTCTTCATCGTGCATCGCCTCCAGGCCCTTTTCGGTGGCGATAAAGTCATTGACCAGCTTATTGGCGGCCGCCAGCTCCGATGCCAGTTCCTTCTTGCGGGCATCCAGCGTCTCTTTCTGGGCCACCAGCTCCTCGCGGCCCTCCGTCAGCTGCTGGCGCAGGGCGCGGAGGTTGTTGATGACGCGCTGGCTGTTGTCCATCATCTCGTTGATGCCGTCGATGCGGCTGAGAAGATCTTCAAAGCTGATGGCCTTGAACAGCACAGACCAGTAGGATACCTCGCCCCGTTCCTCTTCATAGCGGACCAGCTTGCAGAACAGCTCGTACTGCTCCGCCTCTTCCACTTCGTACTGCGCCACCATTTCCTCGGTATAGTTGATCTGCTTGGTCACAGTGTCGATCTCTTCCTGCAGGGCAAAATTGCGCTGATCCAGCAGCAGCTTTGCCTTCAGTGCCGCATTTTTATCATCCTGCAGGGCCTTGATCTGGGCTTCCAGATCCTTTTTGCGCTGCTCGATGTCAGCCAGCTGCTGACGCAGCTCCGCCTCGGTCTCGGCATAGGCCTGCTCCACGGGGGCTGCCATGGGCAGCAGCACCGCCAGCAGCAGCACGGCGCACAGGAAGGATGCAATTCTCTTGGTTCTCTTCATAGTTTCTCCTTACACACGCAGGAATTTGCGGATGGCCATCAGGCTGCCGCCCACGCCCACCATAATACCAACCACCAGGAAGATCACGGCCACCGGCATCCAGATATCCGTAAAGGGCACCAGACGCAGCAGCTGCATGGTATCCGAGCTTTCCACGCCCCGCACCATGCCGCTGTAGAGCAGCCACTGCAGGCCGAAAGCGATCACCGCACCGGTAATGCCCAGCAGCAGGCCCTCATACACGAAGGGCCAGCGGATAAAACCGTTGGTGGCGCCCACCATCTTCATGATGGCGATCTCGTCGCGGCGGTCAAAGGTGGTCAGCTTGATGGTGTTGGACATGATGAACACCGACACGATCAGCAGCACCGCCACCAGCGCAATGCTGATGACACCGGCGATGTTGCGCACGGTGATAAAGCCGGCAGAGATGGTCTCGTCGGCACGGACTTTTGCAATGCCGTCCACATTTTCCAGATCTTCCTTCAGCTGGCTCATCAGCTCCAGATCCGTCAGGTGGATCACATAGCGGTGGCGGAAGATCTCCGCCTCCAGATCCTGATAGAGGTCGTCCTCATCGTACAGGGCCACATAGTTGTCGCGGGCTTCCTCGCGGCTGACGAAGGTGCAGTCGGCCACGCCGGCCAGAGCCTTCACCTTGCCCTCCAGCGCCTTGGCCTCGTCATCGGTGAGACTTTCGTCCACAAAGGCCAGTACGGCGTTTTCCTTCTGCAGGTCCTTCAGGTTCTCGTTCAGGTCATAGGCCACCAGAGAGAAGGTGCCCATGATGAGAAGGCACGCCACCGTCACGCCCACGGCGGCAAAGGACATAAAGCCGTGGGAGAACATGTTGCCCACGCCCTCTTTAAAAAAGTAAGAAAAGTTATGCTTCATGGCTTGCTACCTCATAAGTATGGGCGCCATCGGCCACAACTCTGCCTGCATCCAGCATAATGACGCGCTTGTCGAAATGGTTGACCAGCTCCCGCTCATGGGTGACCACCACCACGGTGGTGCCCAGATCGTTGATGCGCTTGAGGAGCGTCATGATCTCCAGCGAGCGGCCGGGGTCCAGATTGCCGGTAGGCTCGTCGGCCACGATGGTGCTGGGGTTGTTGACCAGCGCACGGGCGATGGCCACGCGCTGCTGCTCGCCGCCGGACAGCTCATCGGGATACCGCTTTTCCTTGCCGGACAGGCCCACCAGCTCCAGCACATAGGGGATGCGGCTGCGGATCTCCTTGCCGGAGGCGCCCACGGCGCGCATGGCAAGGCTCAGATTCTCGTACACCGTCTTGGTGCCGATCAGGCGGAAATCCTGAAAAATGACACCGATGGTACGGCGCATATGGGGGATCTGCCGATCGGAAATATGGCTCAGGGAAAAGCCGTTGACCATGCCGCGGCCGCCGGTGGGGATCAGTTCACCGGTCAGCAGCTTGATCACGGTGGATTTACCGCTGCCGTTGGGACCTACCAGAAACACGAACTCGCCGTCGGCGATCTCAAAGGAAACACCTTTGAGTGCCTGCGTGCCGTTTTCATAGGTCTTCTCAATATCTTTCAAACGGATCATGAAATAACCTCAATTCTTATGTCAACGCAATATCTTGACAAATATTGCCCAATTTACTTACAATTCTACATTATATACAAAAGGTTACAAAATGGCAACAGGAAATATATGAAAAAACCGTGAACATGCCTGCCAAATGTTCCCTTTGGCGCAAGGCGAAAAAACTGCCGGAAGCCAAATGGCTTCCGGCAGCGGAACAAACCGTATATTATGCGTCAATGCCGCGGCTGGTCAGATACTTCTTGACCATCAGGGCGACCTTGAAGGTGATGGCGTCGTCAAACTCCCGCAGATCCAGACCCGTCAGCTTCTTGATCTTCTCCAGACGGTAGACCAGCGTGTTGCGGTGGACAAACAGCTTGCGGGCCGTTTCGGACACGTTCAGATTGTTCTCAAAGAACTTGTAGATGGTGAACAGGGTCTCGGGATCCAGTGCATCGATGGGGTTCTTCTTGAACACTTCCTGCAAAAACATCTCGCACAGGGTGGTGGGCAGCTGATAGATCAGGCGGCCGATACCCAGATTCTCATAGTTGATGATGTAGCGCTCGGTGTCAAACACCTTGCCCACCTCGATGGCGATCTGGGCCTCCTTGAAGGACTTGGCCAGGTCACGCAGGTGCAGCGCCATGGTGCCGATACCCACAAACACGCGGCTCTCGCCGTCCACGCGCAGAGCGTCTTCGATGAGGGCGGCAGCCTTTTCCATCTCGCGGGCGCCGGCATTCTCGCTCATCTGGTGGATCAGCGCCACATCGCTCTCGCCCACGCTGAGCACAAAGTCGTTCTGCCGGTCGGGGAACAGGCTCTGGATTACATCCACAGACACTGCCTCGCCGTGCTCGTCGATGGGACGCACCACAAACACGCCGCGGGGCACCTCGGCGGCCACATGCAGCTCCTTGGCGCGCATGTAAATGTCGCTGATGAGGATGTTGTCGGAAATGATGTTCTTAATGAAGGAGCCCTTGTCGTGCTTCTCTTCATAGTAAGCCTTGGCGGAGTTCAGCGCCACAGCAGCCATGGCGCAAACGGTGCGGCCCACGCTGTCATCGCCGCTGGCGAACACAGCATAGTCAAAATGACCGCCCCAGCCGGGCAGCGCCTTGAAGGTCTTACCCTCCAGAGCCACACAGCCACCCTCGGCTTCGTCGATGGCGTCCACATATTTTGCCCATTTTTTTCCGATACCGGTCAGCTCACTGCAGGCGATCACAGTACCTTCCGCGTCGATCACGCCAATGGTACGATCCGTGGTCTCCTTGAACTGCAGCACCACATTTTGAAAAATTCTTCCAGACATGAGTGGTTCCTCCCGCCTTCTGCCAGTGTGGATGATTTGTGCAATCTGCCACGTAGTTTTCTACATTATATCGTCATAATCACGATTTTGCAAGTATCTTTTTATATTTTCTACAAATTTCTTGCCCCTTTTTTGTGATTCTTGCGAATAAATTTCATCCCCTCAGCGCGGCAGGCTCTGCAGCTCTTCCTCCGTCAGATGGCGGAACTGGCCCGGCTGCAGTATCTCATCCAGCTGCAGCGGCCCCATGGAGAGCCTCTTGAGGTAGGTCACCGGCTTGCCCCGGGCGGCCAGCATGCGCTTGACCTGATGGAATTTTCCCTCCTGCAGCGTCACCAGCGCCTCGCCGGGCGAGAGAATTTCCAGTCCGGCCGGCATACACTCCAGTCCGTCGCCCAGCGTCATACCGGCAGCAAAGGCGTCGCAGTCCGCCTGCTCCAGCGTGCCCTCCACCCGGGCGTAGTACACCTTGTCCACATGGTGCCGGGGGCTGAGCAGCTTGTGGGTCAGCTCCCCGTCGTTGGTCAGCAGCAGCAAGCCCTCCGTGTCCTTGTCCAGCCGGCCCACCGGCGAAAGGCCGCGCTTTTGCAGCTCCTCCGGCAGCAGGTCCAGCACCGTCTGCTGCCGCTTATCCTCCACGGCCGACAGTACGCCGGCCGGCTTATGCAGCATGATATAGGTAAAGCGCCGATAGCCGATATCTTCGCCGTCCAGCAAAATCTCCGAAACCGCGGGGTCCACCTTCATCTCCGGTGCCGCAGCCGGCACGCCGTCCACCAGAATGCGGCCCTGCTTTACCAGCAGCTTGACCTCCCTGCGGGACTTCTTGCCGGTGGTGCTGATGATCTTATCCAGCCGTTCCATAGCCTCGCCTCCTCTTTTTTTCATATGGTAGCATATTTTACAGCAAAAAGGAATATCCATCCATCAAGGAGGGACGGAATATGTTTGTCTATCATTTTCGCCTGCGCAAGCGGGCGTTGGCGGCCGGTGCCGCAGCCATCGTACTGGTGATCGCGCTGGCCGTGCTTTTGCCCGGCTGCCGCGGCAGCGACGCCGCACCCATCGCAGCCGGAACAGCGGAGCAGCGGCTGGCCTATCTCACCGGCCTTGGCTGGGCGGTGGACGCCGAGCCGGTGGAAACGCTGGATCTGCAGCTTCCCGAGCGGTTGGAGGGCGAGTGGGCGGACTACGCCAAGCTGCAGTCGGAGCAGGGTCTCCCCTTTGCCGACTGCGCCGGACAGCCGGTGCGCCGCTACACCTACACGGTGACCAACTATCCGGGCATCGAAAAGGGCGTGCAGGCCAATCTTTTCATCTGTGGAGAGCAGCTGATCGGCGGGGACATCATCGTGTTGGGCGAAGGCGGCTTCCAGACAGGTCTGGCCTTCCCCAAGCAGGAAAAGACATAAAAAGAGAGGAGCCCAAAGGCTCCTCTCTTTCAGCTTTTAAGCAATGATTATTCGTTGACGCCGATGACAACACCGGAACCGACGGTACGGCCGCCCTCGCGGATAGCGAAGCGCAGACCCTCTTCGATAGCGATGGGGGTGATCAGCTCAACGTTCATGTCGACGTTATCGCCGGGCATGCACATCTCGACGCCCTCGGGCAGGGTGATGATGCCGGTAACGTCGGTGGTGCGGAAGTAGAACTGAGGACGATAGTTGTTGAAGAAGGGGGTGTGACGGCCGCCTTCATCCTTGGACAGGACGTACACCTGGCCAACGAACTTGGTGTGGGGATGGATGGAACCGGGCTTAGCCAGAACCTGGCCGCGCTCGATCTCGGTCTTAGCAACACCGCGCAGCAGGGCGCCGATGTTATCGCCGGCCTCAGCGTAGTCCAGCAGCTTGTGGAACATCTCGATACCGGTAACGACGGTCTCGCGCTTCTCATCCTGCAGGCCAACGATCTCGACCTTCTCGTTCAGCTTCAGCTGACCACGCTCCACACGACCGGTAGCAACGGTACCACGGCCGGAGATGGTGAAGACGTCCTCAACGGGCATCAGGAAGGGCTTGTCAGCCAGACGGTCGGGAGTGGGGATCCAGCTGTCAACAGCGTCCATCAGCTCCTTGATGCAGGCATACTCGGGAGCGTTGGGATCGGTGGAATCGCTGGTCAGAGCCAGAACGGCGGAACCCTTGATGATGGGGGTGTCATCGCCGGGGAACTCATAGGTGCTCAGCAGCTCGCGGACTTCCATGTCGACCAGCTCCAGCAGCTCCTCGTCGTCAACCAGGTCGCACTTGTTCAGGAAGACCAGGATGGAAGGAACGTTAACCTGACGGGCCAGCAGCAGGTGCTCACGAGTCTGAGCCATGGGGCCGTCGGTAGCAGCGATGACCAGGATAGCGCCGTCCATCTGGGCAGCACCGGTGATCATGTTCTTGATATAGTCGGCGTGGCCGGGGCAGTCAACGTGGGCATAGTGACGGGCCTCGGTCTCATACTCGACGTGAGCGGTGTTGATGGTGATACCGCGCTCGCGCTCCTCGGGAGCCTTATCGATGGCGGAGTAATCCTGCATCTCAGCCTTGCCCTGCATAGCCAGGTACTTGGTGATGGCAGCGGTCAGAGTGGTCTTACCATGGTCGACGTGGCCGATGGTACCGATGTTAACATGGGGCTTGTTTCTCTCAAATTTCTGCTTAGCCATTTGGAAAAATCCTCCTTAACGTTTTTGCAAATAAAATCATTGTGCAATGTTTTTGCCTAACATTGCTATCTTACAGTATTTGTCCGGAAAAAGCAACGATTATTTCGTTATTTTACGCATTTTCACGGCCGGCACGCTTGCTGATCAGCTTCTCCTGCAGGCTCTTGGGCAGCTCAATGTAATGGCTGGGTTCCATGGTGTACTGACCACGGCCCTGGGTGCGGGAGCGAAGATCGGTAGCGTAGCCAAACATCTCAGCCAGAGGCACGAAAGCGTCGATCTGCTGGGCGCCGGAACGCATCTCATAGCCCTGGATCTGGCCGCGGCGGCCGTTCAGGTCACCGATCACGTCACCCATGTATTCATCGGGGACGATGACGCAGACCTTCATGATGGGCTCGAGCAGCGTGGGCTGTGCCTTGCGCATAGCCTCCTTGAAGGCCATGGAGCCGGCGATCTTAAACGCCATTTCAGAAGAGTCGACTTCGTGGTAGGAGCCGTCGTACAGCGTGACCTTCACGTCCACGACCGGGTAGCCGGCGCACACGCCGGACAGCATAGCGCCCTGGATACCTGCATCAATGGCAGGGAT
>SVMH01000053.1 GCA_015067525.1 Oscillospiraceae bacterium
TCATGCCCCAGACCATCGAGTCCATCAACCACGCCAAGGCCGCCGAGATCCCCATCATCGTGGCCATCAACAAGATGGATAAGCCCACCGCCAACCCCGACCGCATCATGCAGCAGCTGACCGAGTACGGTCTGGTGTGCGAGGAGTGGGGCGGCGAGACCATCGTGTGTCCCATCTCCGCCAAGACCGGCATGGGCATCGACAACCTGCTGGAGATGCTGACCCTGACCGCCGAAGTGGGCGAGCTGAAGGCCAACCCCAACCGCATGGCACAGGGCACCGTCATCGAGGCCCGTCTGGACAAGGGCCGCGGCCCCGTGGCAACGCTGCTGGTGCAGAACGGTACGCTGAAGCAGGGCGATATCATCATCGCCGGCACCTCCGTGGGCCGCGTCCGTGCCATGGTCAGCGACAAGGGCCAGAAGATCACCACCGCCGGCCCCTCCGTGCCTGTGGAGATCACCGGCCTGAGCGAGGCTCCCTCCGCCGGCGCCGTGTTCAACGCCGTGGCCGATGAAAAGCTGGCCCGCGAGCTGGTGGAGCAGCGCAAGGAAGAGGAGAAAGCCAAGGCCAACGCTCCTGTCACCAAGGTCTCTCTGGAGGACCTGTTCAGCCAGATCCAGGCCGGTGAGATGAAAAGTCTGAACCTGATCGTCAAGGCCGACGTTCAGGGCTCCGTGGAAGCCGTGAAGGCTTCTCTGGAGAAGCTGAGCAACGACGAGGTCCGCGTCCGTGTGATCCACGGCGGCGTGGGCGCCATCAACGAGTCCGACGTGATGCTGGCCACCACTTCTCAGGCCATTATTGTCGGCTTCAACGTCCGTCCCGACAGCGCCGCCCGCGACAGCGCCGCCCGCGCCAACGTGGATATGCGCATGTACCGCGTGATCTATGACGCCATCAACGAGATCGAGGCCGCCATGAAGGGTATGCTGGCTCCCAAGTTCCGCGAGGTCATCCTGGGCCACGCCGAAGTCCGCAACACCTTCAAGGTCTCCGGCGTGGGTACCATCGCCGGCTGCTACGTGCAGGACGGCAAGCTGCAGCGCAAGGACTGCCAGGTCCGTCTGGTCCGCGACGGTATCGTCATCCACGAAGGCGTTCTGTCCTCCCTGCAGCGCTTTAAGGACAGCGTGAAGGAAGTCGCCTCCGGCTACGAGTGCGGCGTGGGCATCGAGAAGTTCAACGACATCAAGGAAGGCGACATCATCGAAGCCTTCGTGATGGAAGAAATTCCGCAATAACACATCACCGATGGGGCGGGCGCGTACGCCCGCCCCACCTTTACTTTTGACCGTTTCACCCCAGAAAGGAGTGTTTTTCTATGGCATCCAACCGTATCGGCCGCATCAACGACGAGATTCGCCGCGAGCTGAGCGACATTCTGCGCACCGTGAAGGATCCCCGCGTGTCTCAGGCCATGGTGACCATCACCCATGTGGACACCACCAGCGACCTGCGCTATGCCCGCATCTATGTCACCGCGCTGGACCGCACCGGCGAGAAGGATCTGATGCGCGGCCTCAAGTCCGCCGCCGGCTTCCTGCGCCGCGAGCTGGGCAGCCGCCTGAACCTGCGTTACACCCCGGAGCTGCAGTTCATGAGCGATGATTCCATCGCCCACGGCGCCCATATTCTGGACCTGCTGAGCCACGTGCAGCCCCCCAACCCCGCCAACGCCGACATCGTCCTGCCCGACGAAGACTAAACCCCTGTTGGTTCAAGGAGGTCACTCTATGAACATTTCTGACGTTGCCGCCCGCCTGCGCGGCATGGACCGCATCCTTATCCTCACCCACGTGCGCCCCGACGGCGACACCATCGGCTGCGCCGGCGCCCTGTGTCAGGCCCTGCGCGACATGGGTAAGGAAGCCTATCTCCTCTACAATCCGGAGATCACCGCCACTTACGAGCCCTATGCCCGCGACTACTGGGCTCCTGAGAATTGGGAGCCGCAGCACGTGGTCTCCACCGACGTAGCGGTTTTGGATCTGCTGCCGGACAATGCTTCCGCCTACCGCGGCCGCATCGAGCTGGCCATCGACCACCACCCCTCTCACAGCTGGTTCGCCCGCGAGAGCTATGTGGACGCGTCGGCCGCCGCCTGCGGCGAGATCCTCTACGCCGTGATCTGCGAGCTGACGGACATCACCCCCGCCATCGCGCTGCGGCTGTACGTGGCCATCTCCACCGACTGCGGCTGTTTCGTCTATTCTAACACCACCGCCAACACCCACCGCATCGCTGCCGAGCTGATGGCCCACGATTTCGGTGCTGCCGAGATCAACAAGGTCCTCTTCCGCACCAAGAGCAAAGTTCGCCTGAGAATGGAGGCCCACATGGCCGCCCATATGGAGCTGTACGACGATGACCGCGTGGTGGTCATGACCATTCCCCTCAGCCTGCGCGAGGAAATGGGCGCCACCGAGGCCGATATTGAGGAGCTCAGCTCCCTTGCCGCACTGGTGGAGGGCACCGACTGCGCCATCACGCTGCGGGAGCTGCGCCCGGGCATCATCAAGATCTCCCTGCGCACCGGCCCCCGGGTCAACGCCACAGACGTCTGCGCCCTTCTGGGCGGCGGCGGCCACCGCGCCGCGGCAGGTGCCACGGTAAACGGCACCATGGACGAGGTGAAGCGAGCCGTCCTGCGGGCTGTGGAAGAAGTGGTGGGCGCATAATGGCAAACGGAATTGTAATCATTGACAAACCCGAATGCTGGACTTCCATGGACGTGTGCGCCAAGCTGCGCGGCATCCTGAAAACCAAGAAGATCGGCCACGCCGGCACGCTGGATCCCATGGCCACCGGCGTACTGCCTGTGTTTGTGGGACAGGCCACCCGCGCCGTCAGCTTTGCCGAAAACGGCCGCAAGGAATATGTGGCAGGCCTGCGCCTGGGTCTTGTGACCAACACCCAGGACACCTCCGGCGAGGTGCTGGAACAGCGCGCTGTCACCGCCACGGCTGACGATCTGCGCGCTGTTCTTCCCCGCTTCACCGGTCCTATTGAACAGATCCCGCCCATGTTCTCCGCCATCAAAATCGGCGGTAAAAAGCTCTACGAGCTGGCCCGCAAGGGACAGGAGGTGGAGCGCAAGAGCCGCGCCGTCACCATCTACGAGCTGGAAGTATTGGAGCAGACGGGAGAAAATGAGTACCTCCTGCGCATCCTGTGCTCCAAGGGCACTTATGTGCGCACGTTGTGCCACGACATCGGCGCGGCCCTGGGCTGCGGCGGCTGCATGAGCTCTCTGCGCCGTACCATGGCCGCCGGCTTCACCCTTGCCGACGCCGTGACGCTGGACGATGTGCAATCACAGGGCGAGGCACTTCTGCGGGATGTGGACTCCCTCTTTGCCGACTGCCCCACCTATCACATCCGCCACGCCAAGGTGGAGTCCCTGTGCCGCAACGGCAACGCCTTCATCGTCCACGACGACCTGCCCGACGGCGCCTACCGCGTCTATGGCATGGACGGCACCTTTTTGTGCCTGAGCCGGCTGGAGGGCGGCACCATGACAGCAGTGAAAAATTTTTTCGGAGCGTGACAACTTTCATGAAACCTTCTGTGATCGCCCTCGGCTTCTTCGACGGCGTACACCGCGGCCACGGCGCCCTGCTGCAAAAAGCCGCCGAGCGCGCCCGGGAACTGGGCGTGGAAAGCGCCGTGTTCACCTTTGACCGGCCGCCCAAAGAGGTGGTGACCGGCAAACGGGTGTATCTTATCAACTCGGCAGACGACCGCCGCGACCTGATGGAGCGGCTCTACGGCATTGACCGGGTGATTTTCGCCCCCTTTGACGACAATATGATGCACTGCTCCTGGCAGGACTTCCTCCATGAGCTGCTGATCCGGGAAAACGGCGCCGTTCATCTGGTGGCCGGCCATGACTACCGCTTCGGCTACAAAAATGAAGGTACGCCTCAGCTGCTGCAGGAGGCCTGCGCACAGCTGGGGATCGGCTGTGACATCATCCCCAAGGTGGAGCTGGAGGGCATCACCGTCAGTTCCACCTACATCCGCACGCTGGTGGAATCCGGCGAGGTGGAGCGCGCCGCGGAATTTCTGGGCCATCGCCACTGCCTGAGCCAAATCGTGCGCCACGGCCAGCACTTCGGCCGCACCATCGGCATCCCCACCGTGAATCTGACGGTGCCCGAGGGCGTACTGGTGCCCCGCTACGGCGTGTATATCACCCGCGTCTACCTGCCCGACGGGCGCAGCTTCCCCGGCGTGACCAACGTGGGCGTGCGGCCCACCGTCAGCCAAAGCGACACCGTCACGGTGGAGACCTTTTTGCTGGACTTTGACGGCGACCTCTACGACCGCCGCATCCGGCTGGAGTTCTTCCGCTACCTGCGCGGTGAGCAGCGCTTCGACAGCGCCGAGGGTCTGAAAAACCAGATCCATCGGGACATCGCCTGCGCCCGCGCCTATTTTGCGGAAAACCAGCACTAACACCCCCAAAGAGCTTCGGATCGTCTGCGATCCGAAGCTCTTTTTCTTCTCTTCTATTTCCCGACAGCTTTTGTGCCCCTCCGCGTTTACAATACACAGCAAAGGAGGGGTACTATGTTCCGAATTCCCCGCATTCCCCCGAAATTGCGTCCCTATTTCCGCCCGCTTTGTCTGCTGGCGCTGACCTTCGCCCTGTCGGCAGCACAGCTGGGCGGTACGTATGCGCCCTGCGCGCTGGCGGTAGCCGCATTGGCAGGGCCCAAGCTGCCGGGTTTTGGCAGCTTGCTGGGCGCAGCGGCCGGTGCGCTGGCCTTTTTTGATTTTCAGCCGGGCCTGCGGTTTCTGGCCTCGGCCATCCTCATTTTCTCCGTCAACACCGCCTTTTACGACAGTCCCATCTATGCCCGCCCCGCCTTCCGCAGCGCGTCGGCCGCCGCCGTAACGGCGCTGGTGCAATCCATCTATCTTTTGGAGCGCCCCCTGCGGCTTTGGGTGGTGTTCGCCCTGTCCGTAGCGGTGCAGTGTCTGGCCGTCCACCTCCTGTCGCCCCTGTGGGAGAAAAGGCCGTCGGCACAGGACCGCAGCCGCGCCGCGGCGCTTTTGCTGCTGTCTGCCTGCTCGGCGCTGATCCCGCTGGAGAGCGGCGGCTTTTCTCTGGGGCGGGCGCTGCTGAGCGGCAGCGCCCTGCTGATCGCCTGCACCTGCGTCTCTCCCGCCTCCGCCGCGGCGCTGGGTCTGGCGGCAGGTGCCGCGGCCGATCTTGCCGGCAGCACCGCCGCGCCGGTCTATGCCGCCGCCCTTGCGCTGGGCTGCACCGCCGGATGGGCCGCGCGGCAGCGGCGTTGGCTGGCCGGCCCCCTCTTCGCCCTGAGTGCCGCGGCGGCGGCCGTTCTCTTTGATGCGGACAGGCCCTTGGCCCTTCTCTACGAGGCCGCCATGGGCGCCTCCCTCTATTTGCTGCTGCCGCGGCAGGTCATGCCGAAGGCAGCGCCGCAGGAAGAGGCGGAAGCGCTGCCGCCCTCGCCGCTGCAAAACCAGATGGCACAGTCGGCCGCGGCCTTCCGCGCGCTGTACGACAGCTTTTTCCGCGGCACCTCCCCCACACCGCCGGAAAATCCCTCCGTCATCTTCGATCAGGCGGCTGAGCAGGTGTGCCGCAGCTGCGTGCTGTGCACCACCTGCTGGCACCGGAACTACAACGAGACCTACAACGCCTTCAACGACGCCTGCGGCGCCCTGCTGCGCCGCGGGCAGGCCTGCCCGCAGGACTTCCCCGTTCACTTCTCCTCCCGCTGCGTCCACTTCTCCGACTTTCTCGCGGCGGTCAACGCAGAGCTGCGCGCCTTTTTGCAGCGCCAGCAGTACCACCGCCGTCTGGTGGATCTGCGGCGGCAGGCGCAGGAGCAATACGCCCAGCTGGGCGAGCTGCTGTCCGGTACCGCCGCGGTGGAGACCATGACCTCCGCGCCGCTGGGGTATCGCATCGGCTCGGTGCTGCAGCCACGTCAGGGCTGCCGCGTCTGCGGCGATCAGCTGGCCGTGTTTGAAGCGGGCAGCACGCTGTATCTGCTGCTGTCCGACGGCATGGGCAGCGGCGAGGACGCCCATCGGGAAGCGGCCATGACGGTGCGGCTTTTGCAGCAGTTTCTCCAGTCCGGCATCGAACCGGCGCCGGCGCTCAAGACGCTGAATGCGGCGCTGCGCCTGCGGGGCGAGGACGGCGGCGGCTTCACCACCATTGACCTGCTGGCACTGCAGCGCGGCAGCGGCGGAGCGGTGCTCTACAAGTACGGCGCGGCCCCCTCCTATCTCAAACGCAGCGGCACCGTGACCCGCTTCACCGCCTCCAGCCTGCCCGCAGGCCTGCAGGAAGACCGGCAGGGACCGGAGTGCTGCCGCTTTTCCCTGCCCGGCGGCAGCTTCTTTGTCATGGTCAGCGACGGCATCGCCGACGAAACGGACGACGAGTGGCTGCAAAATCTGCTCTCCGGCTGGAACGGCACCGACGCCACGGCGCTGGCCAACCTGATTTTGTCCGAGCGGCGCAGCCGCCGCGGCCTGCAGGACGACTGCGCCATTTTGACGCTGCACCTCTCACCGCCGGATGAGGGACAAAAAACGCCGGTGTAAATCCGCCGTTTACCGGTATATCCTGCCTGCTTTGGGGTCATACTGTATCTATCAAACGGCAAGAGGAGGGCGCATTTCTTGGTCAAAGGCATTTCCCGACGGGTGATCGTGGTGGACTCCCCCGACCCCCGCATTTTTGAACAGGCAATTTTCATCATTCGCAACGAGGCAGTCACCGGTGGAGGCGGCGTCACATCCCAGCAGCTGGTGGATCAGGCGGTCCGCATCGCCAAGAATTACGCCCGCACCCACGGCGGCACAGCGCCGGCTTGCCGCCGGCAGCTGCCCGCATGGCTCTGGGCAGTTCTGGGTGCCGCCGCCATCGGCCTTGTGTGGCTGATCGTCTATTTGGTCTGATCTTTACTTTCTCCTCACTTACGGCGGGCAGCATTGCTGTCCGCCGCCTTTTTTCGTTGAGTTGCGGCGGCAAGTATGATATAATCCTTGCAAACGTGAGAAAGTAACGGAGGACGCCCATGAACATCGGCAACATCCACATTTCATCCAAGCTGGCGCTGGCGCCCATGGCCGGCGTGACGGATCTGGCATTTCGCAAGATCTGCAGCGAGCTGGGCGCCGGCCTGACCGTGACGGAAATGGTCAGCTCCAAGGCCCTTTGCTATCAGGACCGCAAAAGCCGCGGCCTTTTGAAGCTGTTTGACGGTGAACATCCCGCCGGCGCGCAGATCTTCGGCAGTGACCCCGTTTGCATGGCGGAGGCCGCTGTGATGGCCGCGGAGATCTCCGGCGCTGACTTCATTGACATCAACATGGGCTGTCCTGTGGGCAAGGTGGTATCCAACGGCGACGGCAGTGCCCTGATGCGCGACATCGACAAGGCCGCCCGCGTGGCCGAGACCGTGGTCAAGGCCTCCCCCGTCCCCGTAACGGTGAAGATGCGCCGCGGCTGGGACAAGGGCAGCATCAACGCCGTGGAGCTGTCCCGCGCGCTGGAACAGGTGGGCGTGGCGGCGGTGGCCGTCCACGGCCGCACCCGCGTGCAGATGTACGCAGGTCAGGCGGACTGGACCACCATCCGCCAGGTGAAGGAGGCCGTCTCCATCCCCGTCATTGCCAACGGCGATATTTTCAAGCCCGAGGACGCGGTGCGTATTTTGCAGTTTACCGGCGCCGACATGGCCATGATCGGCCGGGGCAGCTTTGGAAATCCGTGGCTGTTCCAGCAGGCCGCAGCCGCGCTGGAGGGCCGCGATATCCCCGCCCTGCCGCCTCTGGCTGCGCGCGTGGACACCGCCGTGCGCCAGATCGAGCTGGCCGTGGAGGACAAGGGCGAGCACATCGCCATTCTGGAAGCGCGCAAGCAATACTGCTGGTATCTTAAGGGCATCAGCCACGCCAACTACTATAAAGAGCAGATCGTCCGCATGAACACGCTGGACGATGTGTACCGCATCACCGAAGGGATCAAGAGGGATCTGACATGATGGACGAGCTCCGCGCCATTGCGCAGGCCAAGAAGGGCGGCGCCGACGCGTTTGCCTGTTTGGTTGAGACCTATGAGACAAGTGTATACCGTTTGGCTCTGCGGATGTGCGGCAACGCTCACGACGCCGAAGAGGTGGCTCAGGAGGCCTTTGTGGCCGCGTGGAAGGGCCTTCCCTCCTTCCGCGGGGAGAGCAAGTTCTCCTCCTGGCTCTATCAGCTGACCACCAACGCCGCCATCGACTTCCTGCGGCGGGAAAAGCGGCACCGCGCCGCCGTGCCTATCGAAGATGAGCCGGAGCCCGCCACGCCCGACACGCCCCAGCAGGCGGTGGAGGCGGACGAGGTGCGCCGCGCACTGCAGCAGGCGCTGGACGCGCTGACGCCGGAGCACCGCCAGATCTTCCTGCTGCGCCAGATGCGCCAGCTCAGCTACGAGGAGATCGGGCGGCTGCTGGGATTGGAAGCCGGCACCGTCAAATCCCGTCTGAGCCGCGCCAAAAAACAATTGCGGGAAAATTTGACCCAAAAAGGGAACCTTTTTGCCCCGACCTCCGTCTTAGATAGAGGAGAGGAGGAAGATCATGCTCTGTGATTTTGACCGCATCGATGCACTCGCCGCCGGAGAGCTTCCGGCCGAGGAGCGGGCATCGGTGCTTGCCCATATGGAAAATTGTCCCGCCTGCCGCGCCTACTATGAAGCCATGGCCGGTCTGGAGGGTGAAGAGACAGCTCCCGCCGGCTTTGCCGGACGCGTGATGGACGCCGTGCGCGCCACGCCGCAGGCGAAAGTCCGCCGCCGCAGCGTATGGCAGGGCGTGGCCGCCATGGCCGCCTGTGCCGCGCTGGTGGTGGGTCTGGGCCTCAGCTCGGGCCTGTTCAGCGCCGAAAAGGCGCCTGCTGCTGCCAATGAGGCAGACGCCGCGGAGATGTCCCGCAGTGATGACGGCGAGGGTGCCCCCGCAGGGGAAGGCGCCGAGCTGGCCGGCTATGGCGATCAGGCCACCGACCTGCCGCTGACCGTCCACACCCTGACGGATGCGGCGCTGTGTCAGCAGGTGCGTGCGTGGCTCGCCCAGCAGGGCATCGGCCAGCTGTATCCCGACGGTCCCCGCGAGGCCTACGACCTGACATTGGCGCAGGTGCAGGCCCTCAACGCCGCCGTTCCCGCCGCCGCGCTGCCGGAGCTGACGCTGCTGCAGCTGGAACTGAAAAGCGCCGAATAAGCGAAAGTCCACAGAGAAACTGTGGACTTTTCCTTTTTTCTGTGATATACTCCCCGCTGACAGGTTTCCACACCCTGTCCAAGCACCGCTCTTGCGGCGGTGTTCGTTCGGCGCCCGATGGGAGCCGTTCTCTAAACAAAAAATGGGAGGTTTTTTTATGCGCAAAATTTCTGTCCGGCAGCTGACCACTGCCGCCGTGGTAGGCGCGCTGTACGCGGCGCTGACGCTGCTCTCGTCCGCCTTTGGCCTTGCCTACGGCCCCGTGCAGTTCCGCATTTCCGAGGCGCTGTGCGTGCTGCCGTTCCTGTTTCCGGAAACGACTTGGGGCCTGTTCGTGGGCTGCTGGGTGGCCAATCTCATCAGCCCCTACGGGGCGCTGGACATGGTGGTGGGTTCCCTTGCCACCCTGATTGCCGCGCTGTGGACGGCCAAGTGCCGCCGCAAGTGGCTCGCTCCCCTGCCGCCGGTGGTGTGCAACGCCGTGCTGGTGGGCGCCGTGCTGGCGTGGCAGCAGAGCGGCTCGTGGGAGACGTTCTGGCCCGCCTTCGCCCTCAACGGTCTGAGCGTGGGTCTGGGCGAGGCGGTCGTGTGCTTCGCTCTGGGACTTTTGCTGCTGCGCGGCGTGGAAAAATCGGGCGCGCTGTATCGCAGCTGACACAAGATGTGGTATTCGTGAAAAGGCAGGCCGCAAGGCCTGTCCTTTCTCATTTTTTGCGCAGAAATATGAAAAAATTGCTTGACTTTCTTCCAAAATCCGATATAATAATTAAGCTCGCGTTTTTGCGGGCAAATCCTTGCTCACACAGGAAAGGTGTGGGCCATATGTCCAAAAGGAGGTGCAAAAAGTATGGCTAAGATTTCTGCCAACTACGAGGTCGTTTACATCATCGACCCTGCACAGGGTGAGGAGGCTATTGCCGCTACCGTGGCAAAGT
>SVMH01000054.1 GCA_015067525.1 Oscillospiraceae bacterium
CAAAAGCGGCTCGAGGGTTCGAATCCCTCCTACTCCGCCAAAGCAAAGCACACCGTAAAGGTGTGCTTTTTGCTTTTGGCGGAGTAGGATTGGAGGGATTCGAAGTGCGTTCGTAACAGCCCGGTGGGCTGTTACGCCGACAGCGCGCACGTTGTCGGCCACTTTGATTTTTTCGCCGTACGGCGAAAAAATGCAAACGAATCCCTCCTACGTTGTTCTACCTTCGCAGCAACTTCTTGGCATGCCAGCCACAACCCCTCCGGACAGGCTGCGCCTGCCCACCTCCCCTTACACAGGGGAGGCTTTGGTGCGTTGCGCGCAACAATTTCTTGGCACGGCGGGCAGGGCGTGGTATAATGAACAAAAGGCGGTGATGGCATGATTTCCTTTCAAACGATCACGGAACTGTTTTCCTCCGATCTGGAGGGCAGATTTTGTGTGGAAATCCAGTTTCTGCTGAAAGGCTCTCCCCGATACCAGTCTTGCTGGATGGGCAAAATGCCTGACAGAGAAGACAAAGAAAAAGAAGTATATTGGTATGGATTAGTGCCGGATGGCTCGGAAGCGTACGACTACGACAATTTCCGGGACTTCTCCACCGCCCCCGTTTTTGCAGGAGAATCCCTTCGGGAAATCTGGGGCAACATCACCCTTGTTTCCATTAATGGCTGCGACCCTAAGGAATATCTCCCGAGATAGCACCCCCGACATCTTTGATCCCACACACAAAGGAGGCTCCACCATGCAAGCGGGATGTCTTAAAGGCCGTCCCCTGCGTAAACCTCTTGTAGGGGGCGGTGCCTGCAGCGATCCCCGCGACATAACGGACATACAAGAAGCCGCCTTCCGGGGTGGCTTCTTTACGCTCTCTTGACGGCCTCCTTCGGCAAAATCTGCCAGCCGCCGTTGTAATTCTCCGCAGGATATGATAGCATGGAGAAAAGTATGTCGAATGAAAGGGGATTCCCTATGGGTGTGATCGCAACCTTGCTTCTCACCACGGCGCTGGCCGGTGTGGTGGGCACCGGTCTGGGCGGCCTGATCGGCGCACTGCTGCAAAAGGACTCCAACCGCGTGGTGAGTCTGCTTTTGAGCTTCGCCGGCGGCGTGATGCTCAGCGTGGTGTGCTTTGACCTGATCGTGGAGAGTATCGAGACTGAAGCCGGCCTTGGCACGGTGATCTTTTCCGTGGCGCTGGGCGTGGCGGTGATCTACCTTCTCAACTGGCTCATCGACCGGCGCACCAACCCCGAGGTGCCCCACATCGACGAAAACCATCCCAAAACCGCCGACGATCTGGACGAGCTGATCCACGCCGACCATTTGCAGCAGCACCGCACCCAGCGCGACAGCAAGTTCGCCCTCTTTATGGCGGGCATCGTCATGGCCTGCGCCATTGCACTGCACAACGTGCCTGAGGGCATGACCATCGGCGCGTCCTACGCCAGCAATAACGGCGTCATGGGCAGCGCGGCGCTGGTACTGGCCATCCTCATCGGCCTGCACAACATCCCTGAGGGCATGGCCGTGTCCGTCCCCCTCATCAGCGGCGGCATGGGTCGCGGTAAGGCTGTGCTCATTACCGCCCTCTCCGGCGCGCCCACCATGGTGGGCGCCCTGCTGGGCTATCTCCTGGGCGAGATCGGCCCCATGGGTCTGGCGCTGAGTCTGGGCTTTGCCAGCGGCGCCATGCTGTATGTGGTGTTCGGCGAGATCCTGCCTCAGGCCTTCATCATGTACCGCAGCAAGCTGCCCGCCTTCTCCGCCATCGCCGGCATGCTGCTGGGTCTGTACATCATCTTTGCGTAAAGGAAAAGCCACCCTGCGGGGTGGTTTTTTTATCCTTTCCAAAAAGGCTCATGGCCTTTTTGGAATTTTTTGCAGCCCGCTGCAGCGCACTTGCTGCGCTCGCACGTTTGCGGGCTGAGAAGTGTTTTTCGTCACGTACATGCCGCTCCGAAAAACGGATTGAACTCTTTTTCGCCGCTTCACGGCGAAACTCTACGAGGTTTTGACAAACTGAGGAAAAGCCACCCTGCGGGGTGGTTTTTTTCTTGCTTTTTGCCCCTGCGTGGACTATGCTGAGGAAAAAAGGAGGGTCTGCCATGGTCACCTACCGGCTCACCGAGGGGCGCATCCCCGCGTATCTGGATATCGACGGCCGCACCACTCCCGTGTGGCGGCAGCAGCGCTTTTTGGACCGGCCTCACGGCGAGACCGTCCGCCGCAGCGGCTGCGGACACTGCTGCACCGCCATGGCACTGCAGCTCCACGGCGCGGAAATGGATCCCCATGACGAATACGAGTACTGCCTCCGTCTGTGGGGCGAGCCGCAGGACCATCAGGGCCGCTATCTCAGCGTGGGCGGCATCACGGCGGTGCTGCGCAGCTTTCATGTGGCAGCAGAGTGCTTCGGCGTGGACGACCCCGCCCGCGCCACGCAGCACATCCTCTCCGCATTGGCCGAGGGCAGGCAGGTCATCTTCTGGTCCGCGCCGTCGCCCGATTTCCCCGACAACCCCTTCTCCCGGGGCAGCCACTATGTGATGGCCTTCGGTTTTGACGAAGCGGGTCTTGTGCTGGTGGCCAACAGCTCCGAGCGCTGGGGTGCGCCGCCGGTGCAGCAGGTGACCGCGGACACCATCCGCCGCGCCCTCTTTGACGGCTGCACCGCGGACAAAAACAAGACATGGGCCGAGCCGGCCGACCACCGGGGCTGCGCCGGCTACGTGATCGTTGGATAAAGGAGACGCACGATGAACTTTCCCCATACCGTTACCGTACACGCCGGACGCACCGGCAGTCACCTGCAGGGTATTGCCTACGACCCGCAGGAAAAGCACCTCTACCTCAGCTTCACCACCTGCCTTTTGAAGGCCGACCTGACCGGCCGCGTTCTGAGTCGTGTGGACGGCATCGTGGGCCACCTGGGCTGCATCGCGTGGAACGACCGCGAGCGCCGCGTCTACGGTTCGCTGGAGTATAAAAACGACGCCATCGGCCAGAACATCCGGCGCAATCTGGGGCAGGACACGCCGGTACAGGATGGCTTTTATATCGCCCGCTTCGATGCGGACAAAATGGACCGCCCCCAAATGGACGCCCTTGGCGACAGTGTGATGGACGCGGTGTTCCTCCGTGAGGTCTATGACGACTATGCCGCCCCCGGCCACCGCTACGGCTGCAGCGGCATCGACGGCTGCACCTTTACCGATGAGAAGACCCTCTACGTGGCCTACGGCATCTACGGCGACACACAGCGCCGCGACAACGACGCACAGGTGCTGCTGCAGTACGATGTGTCCGATTGGGACGCCTGCGCCCGTCCCCTCGACCAGCGCGCCATGCACCGCTCCGGCCCCGATGCAACCGACGGCAAGCACTTTGTCCACACCGGCAACACCACCTACGGCATCCAGAATCTGGAGTATGACGCCTCTCTGGGCGCCATGATCGCGGCGGTATACCCGGGCAAAAAGCCGGAGTACCCCAACTATACCCTCTTTTTCATCGACAGCGATACCCTCACCCTCACCGATTTTGCCGGTCACAGCGACCACCGCTTCTGCGGCAGCCATTTCCCCTACGGCACCGAGGGGCTGTGCAGCTTGGGCGGCGGGTATTTCTACATCGGCCGCGATGTGAAGACCGGCAGCGAACACAGCGCACTGGTAGAACTGTACCGATTTGATGCCGAAGAGCTGACCTTTCACCGGGCGGACATATAAACCGCCTCGCAGAGTTCGCCGCTGGCGGCGAAAAAATTCAAATTCGTTTTCCGACGCGACATGTGCGCGCCGGAAAACACTTCTCAGACTGCAAACGTGCGAGCGCAGCGAGTGCGCTGCAGCAGTCTGCAAATAATCGGCAAAGGTTTTAAACCTTTGCCGAAGATAAAAAGCACGCCCGCAGGCGTGCTTTTTTGTTGCTTACAGTTTGACGGTTGCCCGGTTGCCGGTGATCTCCATCTCCACGCCGTAGGGGGCGGACATGGCGGCAAAGCGCTGCAGAATGGCGCCGTCCGCGGCGGGGCGGGGCACGCCGGCGCGGCCCTTGCCGGTGCCGAGGCCCAGCTCGATGGCCAGCAGCTCCAGACGCACCAGACGCCCCTCTTCGTCCGTCTCCCAGAAGGGAATGACGCTCTCCATCATCCTGGGCGTGCTCATGAGGCCCACGGTGAAGTTTTTGGTGCGCTTTTTGAAGAGGTCGTGCATGGGGTCGGCGCTGGTGAAGCCGTACTTTTCATAGTAGTCCTCGGGACTGTAGGGGGTGTTCTCGTTCTGCATGATGAAATCACCCAGCGAATAGAAGATGGGCTTGCCCTTGTAGATCTCCATCGGCCGCAGCAGATGGGGGCCGTGGCCGATGACGGCGTCGGCGCCGTGGTCGATGGCGTAGTGGGCAAACTCCTCCATGAACATGGCGGGCTGCTCCTTGCTGGTGCCGGCAAGTTGATGGGCGTGGAGGGCCACCAGCACGCTGTCGCACTGGAAGCGGGCCTGACGGATGCTGTCCTCCAGACGCTGCAGATCCGCCGGATGGCAGACCGTCTCCTTATGGGGCTTGTCGCCCACGCGGAAGTGGACATGCTTGCCGAAGTCCAGCGTGCCCTCCGGTGCCGGCAGGGAGTAACCCTCGGCGCGGGAGATGTTCAGCGCGCCGTTGACCTCGGTGGCCTCGGCGATGACCTCCAGCTGTGCCATCTGCTGCGGCGTCACAATCAGCGTTTCGCGGATGCGCAGCTGGTTGGGGCCGGGACGGCCCGGCACGCGGCGGCTCTGGCGGCCGGCCATGCCGGCATTTTCAAACTCGCTGTTCATGGAGGCGGTCATGGCGATGAGCGCCACGCGTCCCTCCGCCAGATCCAGATAGGCAGGCGCCGCCGCCTGATCCAGATTCTGTCCGCAGCCGGCGTGGACAAGGCCGCTGGCCGTCACATTCGCCAGCGTCCGCAGCACGCCGGCGGTGGAGTAGTCCATGGTGTGGTTGTTGCAAAAAGAGGTCAGGTTGAAGCCGTAGCGCTTGCAGTCCTCCAGTATTTCGGGGTCGGCGCGCAGATAGGAGCCGCCGTTGAGGGAGCTGCCCCACAGTCCCTCCGTCTCACGAAAGACGGTGGTCTCCAGATTGAAATAGCGCACCTGCGCACGCTCCAACCACTCCCGCACACCGGCAAAGCCGGGGTAATCGGCAGGGATCCGGCGCTGGATCAGCGCGTCACCTACAGCAGTGAATTTCATACGCTCTCCTCCTCAAAGTCGATGCCGTCCTGATTGTCCAGAACGAACCGGATAAAGGTGGCAATGCCCGTTTCAAAGGCCCGCTCATCGGGGCAGAAGGTGGTGCTGTGGACAGGGGTGGTGATCCCCGCGCCCAGATAGAACATGGCGCAGGGCTTCACGCGGCTGAGGAAGGCGAAGTCCTCGCCGCCCATACCGCGCACGCCCTCGTGGAGGTGCGTTTCACCCACCACCGCCGCGGCAGAGCGGCGCAGCTTCGCCGCCATGACGGGGTGGTTAATGACGTAGGGCAGGAGCTTTGTAACGGTGACCTTGGCCTCGCCGCCGCACATTTTCGCGGTACCCTCGCAGATCTCGCGGATGCGCCGCTCCATAAAGGCGGTCAGTTCATCGCTGTGGGTGCGGGTGGTGAGGAACATTTTGGCATAGTCGCAGACGATGTTGTTGGTCTCGCCGCCGTGGAAGGAACCCACATTCAGCACCGCCGCGGCGCGGGCGGGGATCTCCCGGGCCAGCATCAGCTCCATACCCATGTAGGCCTGCACCGCCATACGGATGGCGTCCACGCCCTTTTCCTGAGAGTGGGCGTGGCAGGACTTGCCGAAGAACTCGGTCACGATGCCCATGGAGTTGGCGTTGATGCCGCCGGAGAGCAGCGTAATGTGTCCCGCCGGCTTCAGGGCATCCACATGGCAGGCGATGGCGCAGTCCACGCTGTCCATAAGGCCGTCTTCCACCATCAGCTTGGCGCCGGGGGTGATGTACTCCTCCGCCGGCGTGAAGATCAGCTTCACGCAGCAGCGCAGGGAATCGCGCATGTCGTTTAATTTCCGGCCCACCGCCAGCAGCTGAGCGGTGTGGATATCGTGGCCGCAGGCGTGCATCTGCCCGTCGATTTTCGAGGCGTAGGGAAGGCCCGTGGCCTCGGTCAAGGGCAGGGCGTCCATATCGGCGCGGATGCCGATGGTAAAGGGCTTGCCTTCATTGATGGTGGCCACGATGCCGCTGCGGCCGTACTCTTCGGTGTAGGGGATGCCCATGACCTCCAGCTCGCGGCGGACGAGGGAGAGCGTACGGGGCAGGTCGAAGCCGATCTCCGGGTACTGGTGCAGCTCGCGGCGCAGCGCCACGGCGTAGGCGGCGTAATCAAACATGGTCGTTTTCTCCTTTTTCCCAATGGTTTTCGATGGGGATGCCGTTTTCGCGGGAGAATTGGGTCAGTGCGCGGCGGTAGTCGTCGGAGGCCATGAGATAGCCCATGCCGTGGCCGGCCTCGGGGACGGTGAAGAGAAACTTAGGGCCCGCGCAGGCGGCATGGCACTTGCGGGACATCTCACAAGGCACGAAACGGTCATCCTCGCCGTGGATGAAGAAGACCGGCAGGCGGCAGCTTTTCATGGCTTCCTCCGCCGTGGTCTCCTCCAGATCAAAGTGGCCAAAAAGCCGCGCGCCCAGCTTTACAAAGGGGTAGAACACCTTCGGCGGCAGCTTCATGCCCCGCATCACCTCGCAGATGATCTCCCGTGCCGAGGAAAAGCCGCAGTCGGCGATGACGCCCACCACCTGAGGAGGCAGGGGGCGGCCGGCGGCGATCATCACCGTGGTGGCGCCCATGGAGATGCCGGTGAGGATGATCTTCACATCTTCGCCCTGATCGCGGATGAGCCAGTCCACCCAGCGAAGGCAGTCGCGGCTTTCATTGATGCCGAAGGAGATGACGCGGCCCTCGCTCTCGCCGGCGCCGCGCTGGTCCACCAGCAGCACGCTGCGGCCCAGGGAGTAGCAGCGCTGCACGCCGCCGCTGAGGTCCCGCTCCGCCGTGCCGCGGTAGCCGTGGAACATGATCTCCACGCTGGCGCCGGGGGCGTACTCAAAGAACCGTGCGTGGAGACGAAGTCCGTCATGAGAGGTAATGTAGGCGTGGCGCTGCGGCATGGCCCGCATCTCCCGGGCCCAGCGGTACATATCCTCGTGATAGGGCATGTAGATGCTGCCGTCGGGCACCTGGATGACAGACGGGTCGGGCCGGCTTTTGTCCGGCACATAGAAGGCCATACGGAAGCAGATATAGGCCGTCAGCACCACAAGAGCGGCCAGAACGGCGGCGATCACGACAAAGGTCATCAAATGTTCTCCTTTTCCCCGTTTTCCGCGCAGCGGCGGAGCCATTGGATATCTTCCCACACCTCTTCGTTGCTGATCCCCAGACGGGGGTTATATTCCAGCGTCAGTGCCGCGCGGGGCGTATGGCGGCAGATGGCGGACACCGTCCGCTCCATATCCAGCGCACCGTTCAGAATGCGGTGGTGGCTGTCGCTGCGGCCGTCGTTATTGTGGAGGTGATAGCCCTCAATACGGTCTGCCAGCTGCGCGATCAGCTGCGGCACATCCCAGCCGGCGCAGTTTGCGTGGCCCACGTCGATCATGGCGGCGCAGCCGCTGCCGCGCACCAGCGCCACATATTCCTGCTGCGTCAGCAGATTGCACGCGCCGGTGGGGTCGGTCTCCGTGTTTTCGATGGCCAGCGCCACGCCGTATTCCGCTGCCATGACCCGCACCACCTGCAGAGCGCGCATAGCCGCGGCGTACTTCTCCTCCCGCTCCCACGGTGCGAAATGGTGGTTATAGAGGTGATAGACCACGTACCGCGCCTGCAGCTGTGCCGCCAGCGCCAGCGTCTTGCGCCAGTACTTCAAAAAGAGGGCAAATTCCGGCTCCGCGGGGGCAAAGCAGGGGTCAATATCCCAGTACGGTCCGTGGAGGGTGATGGGGCGGCCCTCCAGCCACGGCAGCGCCTGCCGCTGCGCGCCTTCATAGCGCGTCAGCTGCCACTCGGGGAAGATCTCCACGCCCAGCGCCGCATCCCGCTCCAACAGCGGCCGTACCTGATCCAGTCGGGCCTCATCATACAGTTGGGTACTCACAGCGATGGTCACAGCACATCCTCCTACGTCATTTTTCCTGATTATACCCCTCTTTTCCCCTGCTGACAAGGTTGCCGCAGGAGAAAATCCGTGGTATCATCTAAGGCGAAAATCATTCCTTTCACACAAGGAGGTCTCCTATGGAAAAAGTGATTCTCATCTCCATCGACGGCATGCGGCCCGACGGCTTCCTCGCCTGCGGCAGCCCCTATGCCGAGGAGCTGCAGCGCATCAGCGCCCATACGCTGGACGCCGTCACCGTCATGCCCTCCCTGACGCTGCCGTGCCATATGTCCATATTCCACGGCGTATCGCCCCGGCGCCACGGCGTGACCACCAACACCTTTGTCCCCTGCGCCCGGCCGGTGGACGGCATTTTCGAGGTGGTGAAAAAAAGCGGCCGCCGCAGCTCCATGCACTACGGCTGGGAGCCGCTGCGTGACCTGTCTGCCCCCTCCACCATCCAATGGGCCGACTATGTCCGCTACGATACCGCCGATGATACGGATGCCCAGCTTACCGACCTGTGCGCCCGCCGCATCCGCAGCGTGAAGCCCGATTTCGTCTTTCTCTATCTGGTGCAGACCGACGCCGCCGGCCACAACGTGGGCTGGATGACCCAGCCGTATCTGGCGCGCATCCGCACCGCGCTGGACTGCGTCCGGCGCATGGTGGAGGAGTTTGGCCACGAGTACACCGTCATTGTCACCGCCGACCACGGCGGACACGGTGACGACCACGGCACCGACCTTCCCGAGGACATGACCATCCCCCAGTTCTACATCGGCCCCCGCTTCACCCCGGGCAGGGTGCTGCAGGACGTGTCCATTCTGGATACCGCCCCCACGGTAAGTGATGTGATGGGCCTGCGCCGTCCCCGTGCGTGGGAAGGCCGCAGCCTTGCCGAATAACAAATTTCGAGGTGCTATTATGGAAAAAGTCATTCTCATCTCCATCGACGGCTGCCGCGCCGACGCGCTGGCCCAGTGCGGCAACCCCTATGTGGAGGAGTTGAAGCGCCGCGGCGCCTACACCCTCACGGCACGCACCGTTTACCCCTCGGTGACGCTGCCGTGCCATCTGTCTTTGTTCCACAGCGTGCCGCCGGCGCGCCACGGCACACTGACCAACGACTATGTGGTGCCGGTGCGCCCTGTACCCGGCCTTTTTGAGCAGCTGCGCGCCGCCGGCTGCGACTGCGCCATGTACTACGGCTGGGAGCCTCTGCGGGAGGTGGCACGGCCCAAGTCTTTGATGTGGGCCGGCTATTTCAACGCCTACGCCGCCGAGCACACCGACGGTATCCTCACCGACATGGCGCTGCAGCGCATCGCCGAGAGCAAGCCCGACTTCGTGTTCCTCTACATGGTGGAGACGGACGAAAAGGGCGGCCACGACAGCGGCTGGATGACGGACACCTACCTTGACTATGTCCGCCGCGCCATCGACAACGTGCAGCGCGTGGTGGAGGCCGCCGGCGACGAATACACCGTCATCGTCACCGCCGACCACGGCGGGCACGACCGCAGCCACGGCACCGACCTTCCCGAGGACATGACCATCCCCCAGTTCTTCATGGGCCCGCGCTTCACGGCGGGCCGCGATCTGGGCGAGGTGTCGCTGCTGGATCTGGCCCCCACCATTGCAGAGCTGATGGGTGTGCGCCGTCCCCGTGAGTGGGAAGGCCGCAGCCTTGCCGAATAAGACAGCCCCCCGCTTTGCGTGCGGGGCTGTCCCTTCTCTTGCACCCGTCGGGCGGATGTGGTATGATATCCAAAACACCTGACCGGAAAGGAGAATGACACTATGTGGAAACATATCACGCTGCGCCGCTGCGCCGTGGCGGCGCTGGGCAGCATCGTTCTGGCCTTCGGCCTGTACCATGTCCACTCCTTCTCCGGCGTGACGGAGGGCGGCGTGCTGGGCCTGACGCTGCTCCTTGACCACTGGCTGCACCTCTCCCCCGCCGTTACCGGCTTTTTGCTCAACGCCGGGTGCTTCCTCTTTGGCTGGCGAGTGCTGGGCCGG
>SVMH01000007.1 GCA_015067525.1 Oscillospiraceae bacterium
CTTCCTCCCCAAGGGCATGGTGCTGCGCAACACCCTGATCGACTACTGGCGTCAGGTCCACAAGCGTTACGGCTATGTGGAGTGCTCCACCCCCATGATGATGAACCGTCAGCTGTGGGAACGCAGCGGTCACTGGGGCCACTACAAGAACAACATGTACACCACCGTCATCGACGATGTGGACTTTGCCATCAAGCCCATGAACTGCCCCGGCGGTATGCTGGTGTATCAGTCTGAGCCCCATTCCTACCGCGACCTGCCCCTGCGCGTGGGCGAGCTGGGTCTGGTGCACCGCCATGAGCTGTCCGGCGCCCTGCACGGCCTGTTCCGCGTGCGCTGCTTCACTCAGGACGATGCCCACATCTTCATGACCTGGGATCAGATGAAGGACGAGATCAAGAACGTGGTCAAGCTGTTCGACGAGGTATACTCCGTCTTCGGCCTGAGCTATCAGATCGAGGTGTCCACCATGCCCGAGGATCACATGGGCGATGAGAAGGATTGGGACTTCGCCACCGAGACCCTCAAGCGCGCCGTGGAGGAGATGGGCAAGAGCTACGTCATCAACGAAGGTGACGGCGCCTTCTACGGCCCCAAGCTGGACTTCCACCTGGCCGACTCTCTGGGCCGTACCTGGCAGTGCGGCACCATCCAGCTGGATATGCAGCTGCCTGAGCGCTTCGAGCTGGAGTACGTGGGTGAGGACGGCCAGAAGCACCGTCCCGTCATGATCCACCGCGTGGTGCTGGGCTCCATCGAGCGCTTCATCGGCGTCATCACCGAGCACTTCGCCGGTGCCTTCCCCGCATGGCTCTCTCCCGTGCAGGTCAAGGTGCTGCCCGTCACCGACCGCGCCGCCGAGTATGCCGGCGCCATCGCCGCCCAGCTGGATCAGCAGGGCTTCCGCGCCGAAGTGGACTACCGCAACGAGAAGATTGGCAAGAAGATCCGCGAGGCCACGCTGGAGAAGATCCCCTACATGCTGGTGGTGGGCGACCGCGACATGGAGAATGAGACCGTGTCCGTCCGTACCCGCAGCGGTGAGGATCTGGGCGCCATGAGCCTTGGTGACTTCGCCACCATGCTGCACACCGTGGTGGACAGCAAGGAACGCAAGTAAGCTTTGTCACAATCTACAAAAGCCGCCGGAAGCAGCCGCTTCCGGCGGCTTTTTTGCCCCTGCCGGGCAAAATGATGGGCGCTCTTGCAAAAAATGCAGGGTCGAAGCATCGAAATTGCAAAATTTGCGGAGAAAACTTGCAAAAACGGCTATCCGGCACAAGAGCGAGATTCGGCAAATACGAAACCTTAACGGGCTGAAAACGAAAAAAACTGAAAAAACGGAGAAATTTAACTGGGATTTTGAGCAAAAATAGAAACACGCTAAAGGAAAAGATTGTGCATTTTTTTAAGAAACATACTTGCAAAATGTGAAAGGATGGTTTACAATAGCACCATCGCTAATACTTGCCCCTCGGGGCAACAGTAAAGGAGAACGATTATGAAAAAGATTTTTGCACTGATTCTGACTCTGGTTATGGTTCTGAGCATGGCTGCCTGCGGCAGCAAGGACCCCGAAGTGGTGAAGATGCGCTTCGTCACCGGCAGTGAGAGCGGCACCTACTACGCTTTCGGCGGCGCCATCGCCCAGCACGCCACCAACAATGCCGCCGGCATCGAGGTCGTTGGTCTGGCCGGCAGCGGCTCCAAGGCCAACTGCCAGGAACTGCAGGCCGGTAATGCTGAGCTGGCCTTCTGCCAGAGCGACGTCATGGCTTATGCTTATAACGGCACCAACCTCTTTGCCACCGAGGGCAAGATCGACAACTTCTCCACCGTGGCTGCCCTGTACATGGAGCAGGTGCAGATCGTCACTCTGGATCCCAGCATCAAGACCGTGGCTGACCTGAAGGGTAAGCGCGTGTCCATCGGTGCTGCCGGCTCCGGCGTGTACTTCAACGCTGTTGACATTCTGGGTGCCTACGGCATGACCGAGGCCGACATCATCCCCACCTATCAGGGCTTCGGTGACAGCGCCAACTCCCTGAAGGACGGTCAGATCGACGCCGCCTTCGTGGTGGCCGGCGCTCCCACCACCGCCATCGTGGAGCTGGCTACCTCCAAGACCACTTACATCGTGGAACTGGAGGACACCTACATCGACAAGCTGCTGAAGGCCTCCCCCTACTATGCCAAGTCCGTCATCAAGGCCGGCACCTATAACGGCCAGACCGAGGATGCCGTCACCGTGGCTGTGGGCGCTGTTGTTCTGGCCCGCAACGATATCCCCGAGGATGCCATCTATGCCCTGACCGCCGACATCTTTGACAATGCTGCCAGCCTGGTCAGCACCCACGCCAAGTACGGCGAGCTGAGCCTGGAGTTCGGCGCTTCCATCACCGCTGTGCCCTATCATCCCGGCGCTGCCAAGTACTTCGCTGAGAAGGGCTTCACCGTTCCTACTGCTGAATAAAAGCTGAACGGAAACTGAACACAGAAAACGACCCCAAAGGCAACTACGGCGGGCTTTGGCCCGCCGTAGTTCCGTGCATTTTTCGGTGGAAGCACGAAAGAAGCGCTCTTTCCATTGAATTTTTTCTACCGACATGCGCGGGAGAAAAAATACCGCTCAGAGCGCAAACGTGCGAGCAGAGCGAGTGCGCTGCAGCGCTCTGCAAAGCTCAACGAAAAACCAAGGTTTTTCGTTGAAAATCGTGCGGCGGGCTTTGGCCCGCCGTAGTTCCGTGCATTTTTAAGTATGCAGTCCCTCGGCGTACAAGAGGACATACGCGCCGCGTGCGGCCCCTTGTATGCTGAGGATCTGAGAGATCGTGTGAGGAGGAAACCATGAAGTTATTCAAGAAGAAAGTTGACGAAGCTGTGGTGGCGGAGAATACCACCGTTGCCGACAGCGGCGATATGGCGGCGGATATCGACGCCGTAATGCGCAAGTACGACCGTGAGTCCGCCACCCGTATCTGGGAAGGTACGCCCAAGCTGGTGGTGCAGCTGCTGATGGCCGCCTTTTCCATCTACTGCATCGGCATGACCTTTTTGAGCGTGGAGCTGCCGGAAACCAAGCTGGCCCGCTTCCTGGGCATCATCATCATTCTGGGCTTTTTGACCTATCCGGCCAAGAAGGGCTCTATGAAGGTGAACTACGTGCCCTGGTACGACATCGTGCTGATGGTGCTGGGCGCAGGCTGCTTCCTCTACTTCGCCTTTGACGCCATGACCATCATCAATCTGGCCACCCGCATCCAGACCCATCACGTCATCATCGGTGCCGTGGGCATCCTGGTACTGGCGGAACTCTGCCGCCGCTGCGTGGGTCTGCCCATTCTGGTGGTGGTGGGCGCGCTGCTGGCCTATGCCTTCTACAACCAGATGTACTGGAACCCCGACATCTATCTGGCACTGAAGAACATCGTCTACAAGCTGTTCTATACCACCAGCGGCGTCATCGGTACGCCGGTGAACGTGTGCTATACCTACATTGTCCTCTTCATCATCTTCGGCGCATTTCTGGAGCGTACCGGCATCGCCAGTATGTTCATTGAATTTGCCAACCGCGTGGCCGGCTGGTCCTCCGGCGGCCCTGCCAAGGTAGCCGTTATCGCCAGCGCGCTGGAGGGTATGTGCTCTGGCTCCTCCGTGGCCAACACCGTGGGCTCCGGCTCCATCACCATCCCCATGATGAAGCGCACCGGTTATAAGCCCGAGTTTGCCGCGGCCGTGGAAGCTGCTGCCTCCACCGGCGGCCAGATCATGCCCCCCATCATGGGCGCTGCCGCCTTCCTGATGGCCGAGTACATGAACCTGCCCTACATGGAGGTGGCCAAGAAGGCCATCCTGCCCGCCATCCTCTACTTTGCCGGCATCTTCATCGCCGTTCATCTGGAGGCCAAGAAGCTGGGTCTGCGCGGTATCCCCAAGGAAGAGATGCCCAAGTGGGGTCACCTGCTGAAAAAGAGCTACCTGCTGCTGCCCCTGGTGCTGCTGGTTACGCTGGTGTCTTCCGGTGCCCGTACCATGCAGTTCTCCGCCGCCGTGTGCATTCTGGCCGCTGTGGTGGTGGGCTTCCTCAACAGCGAGGAGCGCCTGACCTTCGGTAAGATTCTGGAAGCGCTGGAAGCCGGTGCCCGCGGCACCATCACCGTGGCTGTGGCCTGCGGCATGGCCGGTATGATTGCCGGCTGCATCACCGTCACCGGTCTTGCCTCCACTCTCATCAACGCCATCGTCAACGTGGCCGGCAACGCCACCATCATCGGTCTGGTGCTGACCATGATCTGCTGCATCGTGCTGGGCATGGGCGTGCCCACCACCGCCAACTACTGCATCATGGCTTCCACCTGCGCACCCATCCTCATCGAGCTGGGCTTCCCCCCCGTGGCCGCCCACTTCTTCGTATTCTACTTCGGCATCGTGGCCGACATTACGCCCCCTGTGGCCCTGGCCGCCTATGCCGGCTCCGCCATTGCCAAGTCTGACCCCATGAAGACAGGCGTCAACGCCACCAAGCTGGCCATTGCCGCCTTTGTGGTGCCCTACATCTTCGCTTACAGCCCCACCATGATCCTGGAGGGCGTCACCAGCTTCTGGCAGGTGGCCTTCATCGGCGTCACGGCCCTGCTGGGCATCTTCTGTGTGGCGGCTGCCCTGAACGGACACCTGTACCGCAAGATCCCCATGGTACTGCGTCTGGTGCTGGTGGCCGGCGGTCTGTGTATGATGGTCCCCGGCTGGCAGACCGACCTCATCGGCGTGGTGATCATGGCTGCCGTGGTGCTGGTGCAGTATTTGAGCGGCAAGAAAGCTGCGCAGATCGCGTAAATCTCTGCAAAAAAGAAACACTCCGAAGCCAGGCTTCGGAGTGTTTTTTGTTATTGCAGCGCCAGCTTTTCGTTGATCAGCTCCGTCAGCCGCTGGGCGTAGAGGAAGAAACCGTACTCATTGGGGTGGAGTCTGGCGTCGTAGAAATACCGCCTGTCGTGGGGCACCATGTCGAAGTCGTCGATCACATGGTAGCCATGTTTGGCGGCCAGACGGCCGATGAGGGTGCGGCACACCCGGAAGTCGCCGGCGCGGTAGGTGTCCAGAAAATCCGAGCGCCACAGGGGCAGGATCATGAACGCCGGGGTGTTGGGGTAGAGCTCCTTGAGCCGGCGCAGAAAGGCGTCGGTGTCGGGGCCGATGTCGTCGCCCAGCTTTTTGCGCCAGTCGTTGGTGCCGTAGGCCACGGTGATGAAGTCGAAGTGATCACCTGCATAGGCCGGCGTGTTGGGGTCGAAGCAGGCGCCGCCGATGGCCTGATTGATGATCTCCGCGTCGTAGTACAGCGCCAGACGGTTGGCGTAGCAGGCGCTGGGGTAGTAGGTGTCATAGCCCTGCGTGATGCTGTCACCGTGCATCAGGATGCGGCGGCGGGGCTTGTAGGGGCGGATGGCGGCGCCGTCCGTCACCGTAACGGAGAGGACGGAGATGGGCGTCACGGCGGAGAGGAAGATCTGCACGTGGTTTTCCTGCCCGTCCAGATGAACGTGCAGCGTGCCCTCCTGACCGTCGGTGTAGCTGGGCGCGCCCTCGTGGGCGGCCAGCGTGCCGTTGACCAGTGCGTCCAGACCGAAGTAGGCCCGGTCGGAGATGTGGGGCCCCAGACGGTAGCGCACGGCCACCTCGGCGGCGTCGGTGTAAAAGTCGAAACGGACGCCGCTGGGGGCGGAAGCGCGGGGACCCAGCTCAGGGCTCTGGCGGGTGAAAGCGTCGGCCTGCTGCGCGCTCATGCGATGGAAGAAGAAGGCATCGCCCTCCTGCCGGATCTCCAGCGCGCCCAGAGTGACGGAGCGCAGCTGCTCAAGTGTCAGATTCATAATACCACCTCAGCTCTGCAGCTTTTCGTCGATCATCTGGCAAAGGCGCTGGGCGTACAGGTCAAAGCCGATGTCATTGGGGTGGAGATACCCGTCGGAGAACAGGCGGGTGTCGTGGGGCAGCAGGTCGTAGTCGTCCAGCACGTGGAAGCCCTGGGTGGCGGCCAGCCGTCCGATCAGGGCGCGGCACTCCATAAAGTCGCCGGCGCAGAACTCGCCGTCGTCGGTGTCGGTGCGCCAGATAGGCAGCACCACGAACACGGGGATCTTGCCGTAGATGATGTTCAGCCGGGCGAAGAAGCCGGCGGCGGCGGCGGTCAGGTCGGCCATGGTCTTGCCGCGCCAGTCGTTGGTGCCGTAGGCCACCACCACAAAGTCGAACTGACCCACATACTGCAATACTTCGGGGTTGAAGCAGGCAGCGCCCACGGCCTGGTTGAGGATCTCGGCGTCATAGTACTGGGCCAGACGGTTGGCGTAGTTCCATGCGGAGAACTGGGCGTCGTAGCCCTGGGTAATGCTGTCGCCGTGGAACAGGATACGGCGGCTGGCGCGGTGGGGCATGACGGTAGCGCCGTCGGCCAGCGTCACGGCGGCCACGGTCACATCCGTCAGCAGGGGGAAGAACACCTGCACGCGGTGCATGCCCTCCGGCAGCGTCAGGCAGAAGCTGCCCTCCGGCTGGGCGGTGCAGTCGGGGGTGCCGCTGTGCAGCGTCATCACGCCGTCCACCAGCACGTCGAAATAGCAGAAGGTGCGGGCGGAGGACAGCTTGGCGTTGCACCAGCGCAGCGCCAGAATGGGGGAGTCGGTGTAGAAATCCAGCCGCACGCCGCTGGTGGTGGCGATCTTCAGCAGGAACTCGGGGTTCGCTTCGCCAAAGGCGGCCGTCTGCATGGGCAGCGCGCGGAAAAAGTGGAAACCGTCGCTGTCCTCCCGGATATCCAGCGCGCCCATGGTAATGGTCTGCAGCTGGGAAAGATTCAGATCCATAGCTAACCTCGCTTAGAAACCGTAGATCATGTCGCGGGTGATGTCGCTCAGGCTGTGGGCGCCGCACATGGCCATGGTGTCGGCCAGCTCGGCCTTCAGCTTGTCCACATACACCTGCACGCCCTCGGCGCCGCCGCCGTAGACCATGGTCACGAAGGGACGGCCGATCAGCACGCCGTCGGCACCCAGAGCCAGCGCCTTGAACACGTCCATACCGCTGCGGATACCGCCGTCCACCAGAACGGTCATCTTGCCGCCCACGGCGTCAACGATGGCGGGCAGGACTTCGGCGGTGGCGGGGCACTGATCCAGCACGCGGCCGCCGTGGTTGGACACCACAATGCCGCTGGCGCCGGCTTCCAGAGCCTTCAGCGCACCCTTGACGGTCATGATGCCCTTGAGGATGAAGGGGACTTCGGCGATCTTGGCGATCTCAGCCAGTTCCTCCACCGTCTTGCTGCCGGCGGGGGGCGTCAGATTCTTCAGGAAGGGCAGACCGGCCGCGTCGATATCCATGGCGATGGCGATGGGGCCGGAGGGCTTGACCATGCCCATCTTCTGGCGGATCAGGTCGATGTTCCAGGGCTTGATGGTGGGGACACCCTTGCCTTCCGCCTTGGCCAGCGCGTTGGCAGCGGCCTCGATGACGGCGGGGTTGGTGCCGTCGCCGGTGAAGGCGGCGATGCCGGCGTCGGCACAGGCGGACACCAGAATGTCGTTATATTCCAGATCGGTGTACTTGTCGCCGTAGTGCAGCTGCATGGCGCCCACGGGGGCGGCAAACACGGGCAGCACAAACTCGCGGCCGAAGAGGCGGGCGGTGGTGTCCACGGGGATATTTTCACAGATGGTGTCCATGTTGACGCACAGCTCCTGCCACTTCTGGTAGTTGCGGATGGCGCCGGTGCCTAGACCCTTGGCGCCGGGGCCGGGAACGGTGTTCTTGCAGGCCATACCGTTGCACACGGGGCAAGCCTTGCAATAGGGGCCCATGCTGCCGCGGGCCTGCTGCAGAATCTCCTGATAGTTCATGTCGGATCCTCCCTGTTTTGATCAAAGTAGCTTCATTTTACCACTAAGCTGCGGCGCTTTGCAACCGCTTTGCCGCTTTTTCCTTGCCGCAAAGCGGCTTGTGGGGTATAATAAAGGCAAAATCAGAAACGGAGGGATCGTTATGCGTATTTCCTGGCTGGGTCACGCCTGTTTTGCGGTGGAGCATGAGGGCTATCGGGTGGTCATCGACCCGTTCTGCGATGTGCCGGGCTGCCGCGACGTGTCGGCAGAGGCGGAAGAGGTGCTGTGCAGCCACGGCCATTTTGACCACGCCTATACCAAAGGCGTCACGCTGCATCTGGGCAAGGAGAGTCCCTTTACCGTGGAGACGGTGGACACCTTCCACGATGAAAAGGGCGGCGCTCTGCGCGGGCGCAATACGGTCCACATCCTGCGCGCCGGCGGCAAAACGCTGGTGCATCTGGGCGATCTGGGCCATCCCCTCAGCGCCGGGCAGGCGGAAAAGCTGCGCTGCTGCGATGTGCTGCTGATCCCCGTCGGCGGCGTCTACACTGTGGACGGCGCTGCCGCGGCATCGGTGGTCAGGGCGCTGCAGCCCCGCACCGCCATCCCCATGCACTATCGCGGCGACGGCTTTGGCTTTGACAATATCGGCACGCTGGATGACTTTTTGTGCCATTTTGCCGCAGACGAGGTGCATTTTGCCAACGGAAGCACCGTGGCGGTGGATGAAGCGCTGCCCTGCGGCGTGGTGGTGCCGGCCTTTCCTGTATAAAATCGGCGTCTTGCGCGTATCCTAAGGTATCGATGCGCGGGAGGCGAGGAAATGAAAGAGCGAAATTGGCGCAGGTGGGAAGTGGCAGGACTGTTCTTTGCTATCGGCGCGGGAAACCTGCTGCACTTTGTGTATGAATGGAGCGGCGAGAGCCCTGTGGCGGCCCTCTTTTCCGCCGTCAACGAGTCCACATGGGAGCACATGAAGCTGCTGGCGGTGCCGTGGATCCTGTGGACGGCGGTGGAGCTTTTGGTGCTGCGCCGCAGCGTGCTGGCGGCCCGGGCGGCAGGCCTTGTGACGGGCCTTGCGGTGATCCCACTGCTGTACTACACCTATACCGGTGCGCTGGGCGTCAGCAGCTCGCTGGTGAATATCATCATCTTCCAGCTGGCTGTGCTGGCCGCCTTCGCCGTCAGTTTCTGCATGCAGAAGAAGCGGCGCCTGACCGGCCCTGTCTGGCAGCTGGCCGGCGGCGCGGTACTGCTGGGTCTGGCGGCGCTTTTCGTGTGGTGGACGTTCGAACCGCCGCAGCTGCCGGTGTTCATCGATCCCACCACCGGTCTTGCCGGCGCCAAAACGAAATTTTAAACCAGCAGCGGCGCGAAACGGATGCTTCGCGCCGCTGCTTTTTCTTGACCGCGACTTTTGTGTGGAGTATAATAAACTATCAAACTGCGAGCATCCAAGCAACAGGAGGCGATGGAGTGAAAAAAATCGTGCATAAATCGGCGGCGCCCATTTACGCCGCGGCGGTGGTGTGGCTGCTGTATGGCCTGCTGTTTCCGCTGTATCGCGTCATCCACTTTGTCATCGTGATCGCGGCTTCGGCGGTGGTGTATTGCATCGCCAAGGCCCTGTGTCCCGACATTGTGGAAGAGGTGAAGGTGGAGGAGAAGCCCCAGACCACCGGCAACGCGGAGCTGGACAAGATGATCGCCGACGGCAAACTGGCCATCAGCGAGATGAAGCGGCTCAACGAGAGCATCAAGGACGAGACCATCAGCCGCCAGATCGACCGGCTGGAGGAGATCAGCGGCAAGATCTTCGCGCAGGTGCAAGCCGAGCCCCAGAAGCTGTCCCAGATCCGCAAGTTCATGAGCTACTATCTGCCCACCACACTCAAGCTGCTCAATGCCTATGACCGCATGAGCGAGCAGGGCGTCAGCGGCGAGAACATCAGCGGCACCATGAAGCGGGTGGAGGACATGATGGACACCATCGTGCAGGCTTTCGAAAAGCAGCTGGACAGCCTCTTTGGCGCGGAGGCGCTGGATATCTCCACCGATATCACCGTTCTGGACAACATGATGGCCCGTGAAGGTCTGGTGGACGACCTGATCCACCGCACCCAGACTGCCGCGCCGGTGCAGGAGGCGCCGCAGGCGGAGGTCAAGACCCAGCCCAACAGCGTGACCATCAACTATGAGGACGAACTTTCCGGCGGCATCACGCTGGAGCTGTAAGACAAATCAACCGATGAAATATACAGAAAGTGAGGAAAACACCATGACTGACAAGATCCCTGAGCTGACCCTGGAGGGCATTGAGCTGGATGCTGCCGTTCCCACCCTGACCCTGACCCCCGAGGCACCCGAGGCCCCTGTGGCGGTGGAAGAGCCCCAGATCGAACCTGTGGAGATGGACGAGCGCCTGCTGACCGAGGAAGAGCGCAAGGCCGTGGAGGAATTCTCCAAGAAGATCGATATCCGTGACACCAACATGATCCTGCAGTACGGCGCTGCCGCGCAGAAGAGCGTGGCCAGCTTCTCCGAAAGCGCGCTGAGCAGCGTGCGCAGCAAGGATCTGGGCGAGATCGGCCAGGATCTGAGCAAGCTGGTGGTGGAGCTCAAGGGCTTCGGCGGCGAGGAGAGAAAGGGCCTGCTGGGCCTGTTCCGCAAGGCCGGCAGAAGCATCGAGGCCATGAAGGCCGAGTACGGCAAGGTGGAAGCCAACGTGGAGAAGATCGCCCAGGCTCTGGAGCAGCATCAGATCACCCTGCTCAAGGACGTGGCCATGTTCGACCAGATGTATGAGCTGAACCTGAAGTACTACAAGGAGCTGACCATGTACATCCTGGCCGGTAAGAAGCGCCTGGCCGAGATCCGCGCCACCGAGGTGGAGGCGCTGCGCAAGAAGGCAGAGGAGAGCGGCCTTGCCGAGGACGCGCAGGCCTACAACGATCTGGTGAACCTGTGCGGCCGCTTTGAAAAGAAGCTGCACGATCTGGAGCTGACCCGTATGGTGTCCGTCCAGATGGGTCCCCAGACCCGCCTGCTGCAGAACAACGACACCCTCATGATCGAGAAGATCCAGTCCTCTCTGGTGAACACCATCCCCCTGTGGAAGAGCCAGATGGTGCTGGCACTGGGTCTGGAGCACAGCCGTCAGGCCACCGCTGCCCAGAGCGCCGTTACCGAGATGACCAACGAGCTGCTCAAGAGAAACGCCGAGACGCTGAAGATGGGCACCATCGCCACCGCCAAGGAGGCCGAGCGCAGCATCATCGACATCCAGACGCTGCGTGAGACCAACGAGAAGCTGATCTCCACGCTGGACGAGGTGCTGACCATCCAGCGCGAGGGTGCTGCCAAGCGTCAGGCCGCCGAGGCCGAGCTGGGCCGCATCGAGGGCCAGCTGAAGGCCAAGCTGCTGGAGCTGCGCGGCTAAAAATCCCTCCTTCTTGAAAGGGGAAGTGCTATGAAATTTTATCAACGGCGCAGTGTGGCACTGGTGGTGCTGGTGCTGGCCATTCTGGGCGCCAGCTTCTATGGCTTAAGTCGTCGCCCTGCCAGCCTGCCCAAGGTGGAATACTACAACTGGATCGCCGATGAAGCCAATTTGCTGAGCACCGATACGGAGCGTACCGTCGAGACCTACAACAAAAACTGGAACGACAAGTACTATGCCGTCATCGCCGTGGCCGCTGTGGACAATATCCGCGGCTGGAAGGCGGAGGACTTCGTCTATGACCTGGGCGAAAAATGGGGCCTTGGCGCCAACGATATGCTGCTTTTGCTGGTGGAAGACGGCGACTATTACGTAGGTCTGGGCGACAATCTCCTGAACATGACGGACACGCAGCAGACCAAGCTGCAGGCGGCCATCGATACGGACTACTACAAGGGCGACTACAACGCCGCCGTGGTGTCCTTCTTCCGTCAGGCGGATGTGTTTTACGCCCAGATGGCGTCCCAGTCTTTTTACAACGGCCCTGACTATGAGTGGGTGGGCGGCAACGGCGACCGGGTTGGCCTGAGTATTTTCGGCGTCATCCTGGTGGTAGCCGTGGTGTTCCTGGTCTGGGCCGCGCTGGATAAGGTGCGCTACAACCGCTATCAGCGGCGCGTGCGCATTACCCCCGGCATCGTGTATTATCCCATTTTCTGGGGCAGACCCCGCCGCCCGGCAGCCCCCGTGCGGCCGGTGCAGCCTACCCGGCCGCCCCAGAGCGCTTACCGCCCCGGCGGCAGCTACACGCCTCCGCGCAGCAGCGGCTCCACCGTGCGCCGCAGCAGCCCCACTACCCGTCCTGCCCAGCGCAGCGGCGGCAGCCGCAGCAGCTTCGGCAACGGCGGCTTCGGCGGCGGCAGCAGAGGCGGTACGCCCCGTGGAGGTTCCCGCGGCGGCTTTGGCGGACGTCGGTAAAACGTAAAAAAAGGACTGCTTCCCTTTGACGGGGAAGCAGTCTTTTTTCATTCGTATTTGGCCTCGGTGTGCAGCGCGTGGAACAGCTGCTGCTGCCGCTCCAGACGGCCCGTTTTGTAAAAATAGAGGGGCAGGAGCACCAGATCTGCCAGGATCCAGGCCAGCACATGGGCCAGCACCGAGCCGGAATAGCCCCACAGCTCCACCAGCGTGAAGGCGGCGGCCACGCGGCCCACCAGCTCGGCAAGACCTGCCAGCATGGCAGAGTTGGAAAAGCCCATGCCCTGCAGGCCGTTGCGGAACACCAAGATCACCAGCAGTGTGGGGTAGGCGATCACCAGGATCATCAAAAAGCGCTGAGCCAGCGCCAGCACCTCTGTCTCGCCGGCTTCGATGAACAAAAGGGCCATGGTGGGGCCGAAGAAGTAGGCTGCGGCCAAAGCAACGGCGCAGTAGACAAGGCCCACCCACATGATCTGCCGGACACCCTTGCGGATACGGTCGATCCGTCCGGCACCCAGATTCTGGCCGCAGTAGGTAGCCATGGCCAGACCCATCGTTTCAAAGGGCGCGGCCAGCACATTGTGCACCTTGCTGCCGGCGGAGACGCCGGCCACCGCCAGATCACCCAGCGAGTTGACGGCGCTTTGCAGCGTCACCGAGCCGATGGCCGTGATGGAGAACTGCAGGCCCATGGGAATGCCCACACCGGCGATGTGCAGCATCTCTCGCCAGTCGGGCCGGAGATCCTGCCGCGTCAGGCGCAGCAGCGGCACCTTGCGGTCCATATAGACCAGACAGGCAAGGCCGGAGAACAGCTGGGCGATGACGGTGGCGAAGGCGGCGCCCTCCACGCCCATGTCCATGGGTCCCATGAACACGATGTCCAGCACGATGTTGATGACTGTGGCCGCGATGAGGAAGTAAAGGGGCGTGCGGCTGTCCCCCAGCGCCCGCAGGATGCTGGCAGCCATGTTGTACAGCACCAGTGCGCCGGTACCCATAAAGATGATGAAGATGTAGGTGTAGGCATCGTCATACAGGCTGGGCGGTGTGTTGGTGATGCGCAGGATCCAGCCGGTGGTGAAGAAGGTGATGCCGGTGATGAGCGCCGTGGTCATCAGGCACAGCCACACGGTCTGGCCGCAGCGGCGGCGCACTGCCGCCATATCGCCGGCACCGAAGCTCTGAGAGATGGGGATGGTGAAGCCGGAGCACACGCCCAGGGCGAAGCCCAGCACCAGAAAGTTCAGCGAGCCGGTGGAGCCCACGGCGGCAAAGGCGTCGGTGCCCAGCATGCGGCCAACGATGATGCTGTCGGCCAGATTATAAAACTGCTGAAAGAGGTTGCCGATCAGCAGCGGGACGCAGAAGATGAGGATCTGCCGGATCGGCGACCCGGTGGTCATGTCGCGTGTCATGCACTTTCCCTCCTTTCGGGATTTCCAGATGGTATTCTAACGCATTTTCCACCATAGTCAAGAGGGAAAATAGACAGCTGCTGCATGGAAAATCATGTAAGGCGGGGGAGGGCGGACGAAAACGGAACAGGGGAAAACAAATCCCACATTTTTGCAAAAATGCCTTGCAAAAATGCGGCGCTTTTCGTTGACATTGGGGGCAGAAAATGGTATAACGGGCATAGAAAACCGCTCCCGCGGGTGGCGGGAGAAAAGAACATGGAGCTATGCTCACAGGAAAGGAAACGAAACGAATATGAGTGAGAAACTGATCGTCCTGTCCATGGATGCCATGGTGAGCGAGGACATTGCCTATCTGAAGACGAAGCCCAATTTTTCCCGTCTGTTCCGTAACTGCGCCCAGGTGGAGAAGATGTGCACCGTTTATCCCAGCATCACCTATCCCGCCCACGTCAGCATGATGACCGGCTGCCGCCCCGGCAAGCACGGCATCTTCAATAACCACCACTTCAAGTCCGAACTGCCCTATCCCGACTGGTACCTGTACAACTCCGACATCCATGTGGAGAACGTGTTCGCCGCCGCCAAGCGCGCCGGCAAGACCACCGCTGCCGTGTACTGGCCTGTCACCGGCAACGACCCCAACATCGACTACCTCATCAACGAGTACTTCTTCTATGCCGGTGAGGACGTGGAAGAGATGTTCGCCAAGTTCGGCGCCAACGAGGATACCCTCAACGTCATCCGTGAGAACGCACACCGTCTGCCCACCAACCGCAAGAAGGAAGAGCGGATGTATCTGCGCAACGGTTTTGATGACTTTATCATGGGCTGCATGTGCAGCCTGATCCGCAACCACCAGCCCGACCTGCTGATGGTGCACAACTGCTGGATGGACTCCACCCGTCACCGCTACGGTGTGTTCAACGAGTACACCCGCGAGGGTCTGGATCTGACCGATATGTGGCTGGGTCAGGTCATCAAGGCGCTGGAAGATGCCGGTATTTACGATGAGACCAACTTCGTTCTGGTCAGCGACCATGGCCAGCGCGACTTTGCACGCCGCATGAAGCCCAATGTGCTGCTGCGCCGCGGCGGCTTCTTCGACGTCACGGAGGATGGCAAGGTGGGCGACTGGCGCGCCTATGCCCAGTCCAACGGCATGTCCTTCAGCGTGTTCCTGAAGGATAAGAACGACGAGGTCACCAAGAAGCAGGTCTACGAGTATCTGCAGCAGCTGCAGGCCGAGGGCGTCTGGGGCGTGGGTAAGATCCGCACCGAGGAAGAGGCCCGTGCCGAATATGGCCTGTACGGCGACTTCTCCTTCATCATCGAGACCGACGGCTACACCACCTACTCCGATGCATGGCAGGAGCCTGTCATCAGCGGTATCGACTTCAGCGACTACCGTCTGGGCAACGCCACCCACGGCTATGAGCCCGAGACCGGCGCACAGCCCGTGTTCGTGGCCCGTGGTCCCGCCTTCAAGGCCGGCTTCTTCCGTGAGCGCGGCCGCGTCATCGACGAGGCTCCCACCTATGCCTACATTCTGGGCGACTCCCTGCCCGAGGCTGAGGGCAGCGTCATGATGGATGTTCTGGCCGAGGGCCGCTGAGCCGACAACTACCGATAAAAAGGACAGCTTCGCAACCGCGAAGCTGTCTTTTTTTGTTGCGAAAACATTGGCAACATTGTCAAATAATAGTCGTATTCCAAAAGAGAAAATGGGATATTTCTATAGAAAGAGGGGGGGGAACAGAGGGGTGTTGTGTTGAAGGCGAAACAATATTTGCAAGTTTTGATAATATTTATCGATGGAAGTTGTGAGAAGTGCACAGAAAATGAAAGCAAAATTGGCCATATCGCAGAAAACTGGCATGAGTAAGGAGACTTACTTGACTGAATTTGCCAAAAAAGATAAAATTGCTGGTATAAAACCAGAATGCCGATGAACGGTGGGCTTTATCGCACGGTAAAACCAAAAGGAGGAACGATCATGAGTGAAGTGGAAACCAAGACCGCGGAAACCGGTAAGAAGAAAAAGCTTCCGCTGCTGATTTTGCTGGCGGTGCTGCTGATCGGCGGCATCGGCGCGGCAGTGGCGCTTCTGGGCGGCGGCGAGGATGACGCCTGGCTGCGCAAAGCTCTGGCAGACGAGTCTGTCAGTACCATTGAACTCAACGAGGACATCAAGGCAACGGAAGGCTATGAGGTCAACGGTACCAAGACCATCGTCGGTACCGGCAAGATCTCCATGACCACGGACAGCAGCTATGTCTTCAGCGTTAACGACGGCGCTTCGCTGACGGTGGACGGCATCGCGGTCAACGTGATGAATATCGGTGCCAACGGCGTGGTGGTCCGCTCCGGTGGCGCGCTGGAGTGGAAGAGCGGTACGCTGTCCTATCCCAAGCAGTATGCCGTCATGAGCTACGGCGATACGAAGATCTCCGGCGGTACTTTTGAATTTGCCGGCACCAACTGGCTGTATGTCAAGAGCGGTACCAAGGCCGAGGTCACCGGCGGCCACTTCGTCAAATCCGGCGCTGTGGGCTTTGAGGTGGAAAAAGATGCCGAGCTCTCGATCAGCGGCAAGGATACGCTGATCGAACGCGCCGGCACCAACACCATCAATAACTACGGAAAGGTCACGCTGACCGAGGCCACCATCTCCGCTTCCGAGGTGTGGACCGTCACCAACCACGGCGAGCTGCTGATGGACGGCGCCATTGTGAAGGACTGTTCTGTCAAGGGCGTGCTTTATAATTACAAGGACGCTGTCTCTGCCGAGATCCGCAACTGTACCTTCTCCGGAAGTAAGACCTATCACATCTATAACCAGCACGAGGTCACCATCAAGGATACGGATATGTCCGATTCCGGCGCTTCCTCGCTGAACAACCAGCCCGGTGCCATCATGAACATTGAGAACGTGACGCTGACCAACTGCGGCTATCACGCTATCTACAATGACCGCGGCACCATGAACATCAAGAACTGCGACATCGACACCACGGTGTACAAGGGCGTGCAGAACAAGACCGGCTATGTCACCATCGACGGCATGACCCTCAATAACGTAGGCGGTGCCGGCCTTGGCAACGTGGCCTATGTTACCGGCGGCGGTTATGGCTACATCCACGCCAACAATGTCACCGCCACCAACACGGTGGACTACAACGTGGTCAGCTACGGCGGTGAGCTGAAGCTGAGCAACAGCGTGATGAATGTGACCCCCGGTGCCAACGTGTACATCCGCAACGGCACTTTCGAGCTGGACAACGTCCAGATCCTGGGCACCAAAAATCCCGGTAAGGTGGCACTGGCACTGGGTTCTGACACCTACCGCACGGTGGAAGGCTCTATCAAGGGTAACACCGTCATCAAGGGCAGTGCCTCCCGCGGCGTGACCAACTACGGCACGCTGTATATCTACGGCGGCACCATCACCGGCAACAAGCCCTCCGGCACCTCCAAGGCCGGCGGCGGTATCTATACCCTGGGCAAAGTGTATATGTACGGTGGCTCCATCACCGGCAACACCGCCCTGACTTACGGCGGCGGTATCCGTGTGGACTCCGATGAGAAGAGCGTGGGCAGCCTGTACATGTACGGCGGCTCCATCTCCGGCAATAAGGCCGGCAGCAACGGCGGCGGTATCTCCATCGCCGATCCCGCCTGCGGCCTGTACCTGCACGGCGGCACGGTGGCCAACAACGTATCTGACGCCAAGGGCGACGGCATCCTCATCAACGGCAAGTTTGACCTGTATAACGGTGCAGCTATCAAGAATAACGATGTCTACATCTTCGAGGCCGGCCAGTACATCAATGTCAAGTCTGAGTCTCTGGCAAACAATGTCATCACCGTGCGCCATGGCGCCCTGAGCGAGGGTACTGTGGTGGCCAAGTTCCCCAGTGAGGCTGCTGCAGCCGCGCTGGCTGACCGCTTCGTCAGCGGCAACGATCAGTTCACCTTCGAAGTGGACGGTAAGGATCTGGTGGCCCGCATCACGGCCAAGGATCTGGAGTCCCCCGCGGACTTTGCTGACGCCAAGACTGTGACCGTCACCACCTTCGCCCAGCTCAAGAGCGCGGTGGAGAGCACCAAGGGCGAGAAGATCATCAAGATCGCTGCCGATATCCCCATGACCGGTATCATCCGCGTGCCCGCTTCCGCCTCCGTCAAGCTCATTGACGACGGCACGGCCCGCACGCTCAAGCGCTCTGGTTATCAGGGCGAGCTGTTCTATCTGAACAACGAGGCCAACCTCTATGTGGCCGGCACGGCCGGTCTGACGCTGGACGGCGCATCTGACACCGTTCTGGCCGAAAAGCCCCTCATCTTTGCCACGGCCAACTCCTACGTGGTGCTGGAGAGCGGCGCTGTGCTGCAGAACAACACCAACACCAGCTATGCCACCTCCGCCTGTGCCGGCGCCGTGAATCTGTATGGCGGCCGCATGATCGTGGACGGCGGTATCATCCGCAACTGCAACGGCCCGACCTATGAAACGGCTGACAGCGGCATGACCAACCGTCCCGCCGTGTATGTGTCCACCACCGGCGTGGTGTCCGTCAAGGGCGGCGAGATCTCCGGCAGCCAGAACGGCGCCATCCGCAGCTATGGCCGCGTGTACGTCTCCGGCGGCGAGATCAAGGATAATGTCCGCAGCGGCGACGGCGGCGCAGCCATCCGCGCTCCGTGGATCTACATGACCGGCGGTACCATCTCCGGCAACAAGAGCACCAACGGCGGCGGTGCGGTCTACCTGACTCCCTCCGAGGCCATCCCCGAGGGCTACTTCTACATGAGCGGCGGCAGCATCACCGGCAACTTCTCCGGTGTGAACGATGCCGACCCCAACTACGACTTTGACACCGTGGGCGGCGCGGTCTATGTGGACCAGAACTGTGTGTTCGACTGCGTGGCCGGTACCATCAGCAACAACCAGGCCATCGGTGACAAGACCGGCAGCTCCATCGGTCAGAACGGCGGCGGCATCGTCAACGACGGCGTGGTCTACCTGCGCAGCGGTGCGGTGGTCAGCGGCAACTATGCCACCCGTAACGGCGGCGGCATCTTCTGCCGCAACAAGGGCGCCCAGCTCATCATTGAGGGCGCTGCCATTTCCGGCAACTATACCGATGGCCGCGGCGGCGGTATCTTCAGCGAAGGCGCTGACAACACCGTCACCATCACCGGCGCTACCATTGAGAACAACAAGGCGCTCGGCGGCGGCGGTATCCTCTTCGGCGGCGGCGTGGCCAGCGTGACCGACACGGTCTTCCGCGGCAACGAGGCCCAGCGCACCGGCAGCAGCTACGGCAACGCCGGCGCCATCATGAACCAGAGCAGCACCAAGCTGACGCTGACCAACGTCACCTTCGACGGCAACAAGGCCATCGCCAAGGATGGCGGCGGCGGATGCGGCGGCGCTGTCTATAACGACAAGGCGGACATCGTCATCAACGGCATCGTCAGCAAGAACAACGAGGCTCGCGTGGCAGATGACATCTTCATCAGCAAGAACACCCTCAGCAACAGCGTGTCCGGCGCCTTCGACGTCACCGAGGTCTATCTCGAGGGCAGCGAGACGCTGGTCATCGGCGAGAACTTCACCGGCCGCAGTGATAACGGCCTGATCCTGGTGGATCTGCCCAACGGCAGCAGCACCAACCGCTATCTGGCCGGCGAGCAGCTGCTGGAAGGCAATGTCGGCGAGACTGTGGCGGCCCTGTTCACCCTGGGCAGCGACTATGCCGACCTGGCTATCGGCGCCGACGGCAAGATCGTGGGCGGCCAGACGCCCGACCAGCCCGATACGCCCGTCATCCCCGAGGGTCCCGCAGCCCAGATCGGCGAGCAGAAGTATGACACGCTGGCCGAGGCCGTGGCCGCCGCACAGGCAGGCGACACCATCGTCATCATCAACGACATGATCCTCGCCGACACCCTGACCATTGAAAAGACCATCACCATCACCACCGACGGTGTGGCCGACCGCACCATCTACAGCGCGGTGGAAGGTGCGGACTACTACATCAACGTCAAGGCTGACGGCGTGGTCATCACCGGCAGTGAGAACTCCCGCCTCATCATCGACGGCGAGGGCAAAACTCACCAAAGAGGTCTGGTGGCCCTGCAGGGTGCCGGCTGCAAGCTGGAATATGTGACGCTGCAGAACAATGTCAGCACCTATAACGGCGGCGGTCTGTACACCAACAAAACCGGCGGCGTGCTGAACAGCGTGGAATTCATCAACTGCAAGGCCGAGGGCGCGGAGCTGTGCGGCGGCGCGCTGTACCTGACCAGCAGCGGCGGCGTGACGGCCACCAACTGCCTGTTTGAGGGCAACGAGGCTACCTACCGCGGCGGCGCTGTGTACGCTGCAGGCAGCGCGGTATTCACCGCTGAGGGCTGCACCTTCAAGAGCAACAAAGCCGTTGAAAACCGCGGCGGCGCCATCTATGCCGTTGCCAACGTGACGCTGACCCTGACCGACTGCGTATTCGACGGCAATGAGGCCAAGGACTCCGGCGGCGCCATCCTCAGCGCCAAGGCATCTGACCAGCTCATCACCGGCTGTACCTTTACCAATAACACCTCCGGTAACTTCGGCGGCGCGGTGGGCTTCTCCTCCGGCGCCAGCACCGTGACGCTGGACAGCTGCACCTTCTCCGGCAACACGGCCAACGGCACCGGCAACTTCACCGGCGGCGCCATCTCCGTGGGCACGACTGTCACCGTCACCGGCGGCGAGACCTACATCACCTACAACGCAGCCCCCAACGGCTACGGCGGCGGTATCGGTACCCAGAAGGCTGTGGGCACCGCCAGCGTGACCGTGAACGAGGGTGCCACCCTGCACATCTACGGCAACACCCAGAAGTCCGGCGGCGAGGTGTCCTTCAAGGCGGAGGACGGCGCCATTACCAACAATGGCACCCTCGTCACCGAGGCTCCCGAAGATCCTCATGTGGCCAAGATCGGCGAGACCGGCTATGCCACGCTGGCTGAGGCGGTGGCCGCCGCCCAGAGCGGTGACACCGTGGTACTGGTGAGCGACGCGGTGCTGACTGAGACGCTGGCCATCGACAAGGCCATCACCCTTACCACCGACGGGCTGGGCAAGCGCACCGTTACCGGTGACGCGGCCCTGACCGGCAGCTTCTTTAAGGTAACGTCCGGCGGCGTGAAGCTGTCCGGCACGGCCGACAGCCGCCTCATGATCGACGGCGCGGGCGTGGAGCGCGACAGCCTGATTGCTGTGGAGTGCGCTGATGCAGCTGACACCGTGACCGCGGAATATGTGACAGTCTGCAACGCCAAGAGCAAGAGTAACGGCAGCGCCGTCAGCATCACCAAGGGCAAGCTGGCTGCTGCAAACTGCATCTTTGACAAGAACGAAGTGGACGCACAGGCCGATAAGAGCGGCAGCGGCGGCGCCATCTATCTGGCAGCCACCAACTCCGCGGCCGACCTGATCGACTGCACCTTCACCGGCAACAAGGCCAACTACCGCGGTGGCGCCATCTACGCCAATAAGGAAGTGCCTGTGGTGCTGACGGGCTGCGTGTTTGACGGCAACAGTGCCGGCAACGCAGGCGGTGCCATCCTGTCCGGCAAGACCGACGGCCAGCTCATCACCGATTGCGAGTTTACCGACAACACGGCCGGTGCTTTCGGCGGCGCGGTGGGCTTCTCTGCCGGCGCCAGCACTGTGACGCTGGACGGCTGCACCTTCACCGGCAACATTGCCAACGGCACCCAGAAGTATGCCGGCGGCGCCATCTCCGTGGGTACGGCGCTGACCGTTACCGGCGGCGAGACCTGCATCACCGGTAACGCGGCACCCAATGGCTACGGCGGCGGCATCGGCACCCAGAAGGCCGTGGGCACTGCCAGCGTGACCGTGAACGAAGGCGCCACGCTGCATATCTACGGCAACACCCAAAAGACCGGCGGTGAGGTGTCCTTCTCTGCGGTTGACGGCACCATCACCAACAATGGTACCCTTGTCACCGAGGCTCCTGTTTATCCTGCCATGATCGGCACCACCGGCTACGCCAGTCTGGCGGAGGCCGTGGCTGCTGCCAATGCCGGCGACACCGTGGTGATCTGCGCCGATGTGGAGCTCAACGGCACTCTGACGGTCGACAAGGCCATCACCATTGCCACCGACGGCGTGGCTGACCGCACCATCACCGGCTCTCCCAGCGCGGGCAACTACTACATCAACATCAAGGCCGATGCGCCTGTGGCCATCAAGGGCACTGCTGCTTCTCGCCTGATCATCGACGGTGAGAGTGCCACCCACGACAGAGGTCTGGTAGCCGTACAGACGGCGGACAGCGTGCTGGAGTACGTGGTGCTGCAAAACAACATCAACGGCAACGCTGACAATCTGGGCGGCGCGCTGTATGTCAATAAGACCGGCGTGGCACTCAATAACTGCGTGCTGCAGGGCAATAAGTCTGGCGGTGGCGGCGCTGCCTACCTGACCGGTGCGGCCGCAGTGGTCATGACCAACTGCCAGATTACCGGCAATAACTCCACCAAGTACGGAGGTGCATTCCAGGGTGCTGGCGGTAGTATTCTGACGCTAAAGGGCTGCGTGGTGGAAAGCAATACGGCCTCCAACGTGGGTGGTGCGGCCTATATGGCACAGAGCAGCGGCAATCCTGCCACCATTGTGGCCGATGGCACCATCTTCAAGGCAAACTCCACTACGGCCACCGGCGGCGTAATCCGTGCTACCGGTGCGTTCCAGCTGACCGACTGCACCTTCGAGGGCAACTCCGGCAGCGACGGTGACATCAGCGAGGGCAACACCACTGCATACACCCGCACCGTGACCAACTGCGTGTTCGACAAGACCGAGGGTGCTGCCATCGCCAAGAAGGATCCCACTCAAGTGGTGGTCAGTGGCTGCACCTTTGCGGCTGAATAAACAGCAACTGCACGATATCTAAACAACACCTAAGGGGGGCGGGCATAGCCCGCCCCCCTGCACCGATACGGAGGAAAGTTCGCCGCACGAATGATCTTCCCCTGAAACGTTATCTTTTTCCTTTTTTGTAAAAACCAAACAGGAGGAAATCATGATGAAAAAGAGAATCCTTTCCCTGCTGCTGATGCTCTCCCTGCTGCTGGGCCTGACGGCCTGCGGCGGCGGTGGCGGTACGGCTTCTGCCGATGTGACACTGAGTGACGGCGGCTATAAGATCGTCTATCCCGCCGACGCTACCGACGAGATCATGTCCACCGTCAGCTACCTGCAGACGGCTTTGCAGCAGCTGACCGGCGCGGAATTTAAGGCCGAAGAGGATATGGCCACCAGTCCCTCTGCCGACAGCAAGGAGATCCTGGTGGGCGCCACTGACCGCGACGAATCGAAGACTGCCATTTCCGGCATGAGCGGCTCGGGCGAATACATGGTGAAGGTCAGTGGCAGCAAAATCGTGCTGGCCGGCATGCTGGACATGGGCGTGCAGGAAGCCGCCGAAAAACTGGTGGCTGACTTGAAGGCTGCTGGTGCGCCTTACACGATTGCAGGCAGTTACGCCGTCAAGGGTACCAGTGAGTCCCCCGTGCAGTATCTGCCCGCATATAACTACGGTGCGCTGCAGACCAGCTACGACTGCGGCGACGGTGTGGATATGCTGATCTATGACTACGACAAGGACGGCTTTGCCTCCTACTGCAAGGATCTGGAGAGCGCCGGCTTTGCCAAGTATACCGACAATGCTATTGCGGACAACAGCTTTGCCACCTACACCAAGGACGGCGTCATGGCCCATGTGATGAGCCTGCCGGCGCTGGACAGCGTTCGCATCGTGGCCCAGAAGGACGCGGTGCTGCCCGCCCTGCAGAGCGAAAAGGTGACGGCTGCGGTGCAGCCCAGCATCACCCAGCTGGGTCTGGAGGGCTATGAGGTCTCCGGCAACACCAACCAGAAGGGCATGAGCTATCTCTATCAGCTCTCCGACGGCAGCTTTATCATCGTTGACGGCGGCCACAACAAGGCCGAGGCTGCCGATCAGCTGCTGAATACCATGAAGGCTCTGGCTCCCAACGCCGCCAACATCATGGTGCGGGCCTGGTTCATCAGTCACGCCCATCCCGACCATGTGGGATGCTTTATCTACTTCGCCGACCACCATGCCGACGCGGCAAAGGTGGAGCAGGTCATCTGTAACCTGCCCAATGATCTGGAGATGGACGGCGGCTCCGACTCCACCTCCGACTACCGCGATCAGGTCTATGCTGCCGCTGAAAAGCTGGGCGCACAGATGATGAAGACCTACACCGGTCAGGTGCATTATATCGGCGACGCCGTGATCGAGGTGCTGTGCAGCATCGAGGTGGTGGCGCCCCAGACCTTTGCCGACTACAATAACTCCTCCCTCATCTTCTCTGTGGAGCTGGGCGGCCAAAAGATCATGCAGCTGGCTGACTGCGGCCCCCTGCAGAGCCCCATCATGACCGGCCTGTACGGCGACACCCTCAAGAGCAGCATCGTACAGAACGGCCACCATGGCTACCGCGGCGCTACTGTGGCGCTGTATCAGGCGATTGATCCGGACTACATGTTCTGGCCCGGCGGCAGCCGCGTGTACGAGAACTATAAGGGCGAGGATTATAACGCATGGGTGCTGGGCCGCGTGAAGGAGAATTGGCTGGCGCTGGACAAGGTCATCACTAAGACGCTGCCCATCGGCGGATAAAGAGAGGAAGCGCAACTTGAAACACATTTATCGACGTCTTGCGGCGCTGGCACTGGTACTGCTGCTGGCGCTGACAGGCTGTGCTCCAGCGGAACAAAAAGAGGAAGCGCTGACGCTGGCAGATAACGGCGTTACGGAGTTTCGCGTGGTCTACGGCGCCGGCTGCACGCAGCAGACGGTGGATGCCGCCTCTGTGCTGCAAAAAGAGATCGAGCGTCTGACCGGCGCATCGCTGAGCGGCGGCGAGGATCTGGCCACCACGCCCACCGCGGACAGCTGGGAGATCCTGCTGGGCAGCTGCGACCGCAGCGAGGATGACACCGTATACGCCGCGCTGCGCAGCATCGCCGACTATCGGGTGCAGGTGCAGGGCCGCAAGCTGGTCATCGCTGCGACCAGGGACGACAGCCTCCTGGCCGCCGTGCAGGCGCTGTGTCTGGTGCTGGGCGACTATACGGAAAACGGCAAGATGGTGCTGCCGGCCGATTTTCTGCTGACCGGAGGCGCGGACGGAGAGGGGGAACCTGGGATCCCTGTATTTGCCGGCGGCACGCTGCGCGCCGGCGTGGACGGCGGCAACGGCACAGAACTGTTGATCTACAGTGCCGACAGCAAAGACTGTGACGCCTATCTCAAGGCGCTGGATGGGGCGGGCTACGCCCTGCACGCGCAGCATGAGATCGACGGCAACCGATACTTCACTTGCGTGGGCAACGGCGCTACCGTTACGGTGATGGATACGCCTGCCATGGGCGCGGTACGCGTCAGCGTGGACCCTGCGGAGTATCTCTTGCCCACCCAGCCGGAAAAGACGGATGCCGTGGTGCAGCCCAGCGTGACGCTGCTGGGCCTAGAGGGTTACAACACCAACAGCGCACCCACCCAGACGGGTTTGAGCATGCTCTACCAGCTCTCCGACGGCCGATTCATCGTGGTGGATGGCGGACACAATAAGATCCAGGCATCCGGCCCTATCTACAAAACCATGGCTAAGCTGGCGCCTGATCCGGACAATATCACCGTGGCCGCATGGCTCGTCACCCACTCCCACAACGACCACGCCGGCGCCTTTATCAGCTTCTGCCGCAACTACGGCAAAAAGGTCACCGTGGAAAAGGTGCTGGTCAACTTCCCCGGCGACGGGCAGTACACATCCTCCTCCACCGGTACCTCCTATAAGGAGAATGTGCTGGCTGAGGCGGAAAAGCTGTCCGGTACGCAGATCATTAAGGTCCATCCCGGCCAAGTGTTCTATCTGGGTGATGCGGTGATGGAGATCCTTTACACGCTGGACCTGTATGAGCCGGACAGGCTGGTGGATTTCAATGACTCCTCCATCGTTTGCTCCATAACACTGGGAGGCCAGCGCATGCTGGTCACCGGCGACTGCGGTGTGCTCAGCAGCAACATTTTGTGCCGTTTGTATGACGGCGCCTTGCGCAGTGACATCGTGCAGATGTCCCACCACGGCTATCAGGGTGCCACGGAGGAGCTGTATCGGGCGGTGGACCCGCTGTATGTGCTGTGGCCCTCCGGTTCCACTACGTATGAACGTTACAAGACAGCATCCAACAACACATGGCTTTTGCAGGAATCCCACATGGAGCGGCTGTGGCTGGCGGAGGATAAAATTCAGACGCTGCCGCTGCCCATCGGCGGGTGAGGGAAGGAGAGAATATGAAGCGTCTTGCTTCCAAGCTGTTGGCCACTTCACTGGCGGCGCTGATGCTGCTGGGCCTGACGGCCTGCCAAAAGGAGGTGCAACCGCCCTATGTCAGCCGGCTGCCGCAGGAGCTTGAGCCATATGCCCTTGCGTGGCAACTGGACGCGCCGGAACTGGCCGGACGCCGCGGCGAGATCCACTACTACTTCATGGCCGGCGAGGGCATGGTGATCAATGCCGCCTCGGACTATCCGGAGAAATGGGGCGACGCTACGCTGGTGGTGTTCCCCAACGGCGAGACCATGCTTATTGATGCGGCTATGGGCGCTTATGCGCCGGTGCTGGTGGAAAATCTCCGCCGTCTTGGCGTGGAAAAACTGGACTATCTCTTCATCTCCCACCCCCATGATGACCACTCCTACGGTGCCTTGGTGGAAGGCGGCGTGCTGGACAGCTTCGAGGTGGGCACGGCTTATCACAGCGGTCTGGTCAACGCCGCGTGGAGCAAGTATTCGCTGCCGGAGATTTTTGCCGGGCGCGGCATTCCGGCGCAGGAGCTGAAGGCGGGAGATGTGCTGACCATCGGCGGTGTGGAACTGAAGGTTTTCAGTCCTGAGGACTGTACCGGCGGCGTCACCGCCAAGGGTAGTACCAATATCAATAACCTCTCGCTGGTGGTGCGCTTTACCTATGGCGAGCATACCGCCCTCTTCACCGGTGACATCTATGTGGAGCGGGAGCGGGAACTGGTGCTGCAGTACGGCCGAGAGCTGGATGTGGACCTCCTCAAGATGCCTCACCACGGCACCGAGGTGTCCAATTCCAGAGATTTTGCCAAGGTCACCAGTCCTGAGATCGCCGTAGCCATGGGCCGGCGAATGGTGCAGAAGGAGAACTATTACTACTATGCTGCCGAGGGTGCCCGGGTGCTGATGGACGAGCATGACGGCTATATCCATATCAGCTCCGACGGTAAAACGATGGCGTATGAGACTAGCCGTCAGCGTCTCATCGATACACCGCTCAAGCAGCAGTACGCCGCTCTGGACAAGTGGGCGGGGCTGGAATGAGAAAAAACAGGAGCGCTGCGCGCTCCTGTTTTTTCATCCCTCCATGTGGCGGCCCAGAAAGGCGGCCACCGTCTGGGCCAGCTTGTGTTCCGTTTCGCCGCCGGTCTGCCCCTCGCCGGTGAGGAACAGTACCAGACCCAGCACGTCGCCGCCGCAGAGGATGGGCGCCGCCACCGCCACGGTGTACTTGTCGCTGCCGTCGGTGACGGGCACGGTGGGTACGCCCTCGCTGCGGTAGATGCTGCGCTCCTCCATCAGCTGTTCCAACGCGGCGGAGATCTGCTTGCCCATCAGCTCCCGTTTGCCGCTGCCGGCGATGGCGATGATGGCGTCACGGTCGGTGACGGCGGCGGTAAAGGCCGTGGAGCGGCTGAGGGTGTCGCAGAACTGGGCGGCAAAATCCTCCAGCCCACCGATGAGGGAATACTTTTTGAAGATGACCTCACCCTCCCGGGTGGTGTAGATCTCCAGCGGGTCGCCCTCGCGGATGCGCATGGTGCGGCGGATCTCCTTGGGGATCACCACACGGCCCAGGTCGTCGATGCGCCGGACAATGCCTGTTGCTTTCATATATCCAAGTCTCCTTTTATGCTCAAATCGTAAGATTAGCTTCTGCCGATCCGGCCGATTTATACGGCCGGATTTTCCTTTTCCGCGCTGCCGTGTCCGGCGAAAATACGCAAAACCTGTACTTTACAACGCGCCTCCGCTCTTTTATAATAAACACAACCAAACAACAAAGGAGGACGCGCCATGTATCCGTTATGGGAAGATCTGAAACGCCTGAAAGGCTATCGCTGGGTGGAGCTGTCCCACTCCATGAACAATGACAGCCCCTACTGGTCCGGCATCCCCGCCGGCTCGGTGGAAGTGGGCAAGGTGGTTTACGACTGGGGCGAGCCCATGCTGGAGTGCCAGATCCAGACCTTTAAGTTCCCCGGCCAGTTCGGCACCCACATCGATTTCCCCGGCCATTTCATCAAGGACGCCGCCCTGTCGGAGTCTTACGGCGCCGAGCAGATGATGTATCCCCTGTGTGTCATCGACATCACCGGCAAGGTGGCCGAGGATGTGCACTACGCCGTCACGGCGGATGACATCCGCGCCTATGAGGCCCAGTACGGCCCCATCCCCGACGGCGCCTTCGTGGCGCTGCGGACCGACTGGTACAAGCGCTGGCCGGATATGAACGCTTTTTCCAATCTGGATGAGAACGGCGGCGAGCACTGCCCCGGCTGGTCCATGGACGCACTGCGCTACATCTACGAGACGCGCAATGCTGCGGCCAACGGTCACGAGACGCTGGATACCGACGCCAGCGCGGAGGCGGAAAAGGCCGGCGATCTGGCCTGCGAGCGCTATGTGCTTCAAAGCGGCAAGCTGCAGATCGAGGTGCTGCAGAATCTGGACAAGGTGCCTGCAGCCGGCGCTGTTCTGGTGGCGGCGTGGCCCCGTCTGGAAGGCGCCACCGGTCTGCCGGTGCGCGTGTGGGCCATCTGCCCGGAATAAACGAAGAAGATAAAAAAGACCTGTTCCCGCGGGAACAGGTCTTTTTTGTTGTGAAAGGGTTTACTCCGCGTTGTCCTCTTTCAGCATGGCTGCGGCAACGCACAGAGACAGGAATACCTGCTCTTCCATGCTGGAGCGGGAGGTGATGGCCACGGGCACCTTGGTGCCGGCCAGCACGCCGCAGGCGTTGACGTTGGCAGACATGGTCAGTACCTTCATCACGGTGTTGCCGGCCATGACGTTGGGCATCAGCACGGCGTCAAACTCGCCGCAGTGGGGATTGTCATAGCCCTTCAGACGGGCAGACTCCTTGCTGACGATCAAATCCCAGGGGATGGGGCCTACCAGCTCGCAGTCGGCGATGGGGTCGGCCAGATGGGCCCGGACGATGTTCTGGGCCTCCACGGTGTCGCGCATGTGGAAGCTGGGTTTTTCCACCAGGGACAGAACGGCGATCTTGGGACGCTTCACACCCAGATGGCTCAGCACATCCACAATGTTTTTGGCGATCTTGCGGCGCTGGCCTTCGGAGGGGTTGATCATTACGGATACATCGGACAGGGCCAGCACCTTGTCGTAGTAGGGGACCTTCAGCAGGGCTACCTCGCTGACCAGACCCTTGGCCAGGCCATTCCTCTTATCCAGAATGGGCATCAGGAAGTTGCGGGTGGAGGTGTTGCCGCGGACCAGGATGTCGCCCAGGCCATCGTTGATGATGGAAATGGCACGCTTCATGTAAATGTGATAGTCGGTACTCAGGTCGGGCAGCTCGCAGCCGGTCACATCGCTGATGACATACTTGCGCTCGTACAGGTCCAGCTCCTTCAGCATGGCCTCGATGCGGTCTTTGTAGCCCACCAGAATGGGCTCGCAGAAGCCCTGTGCCTCGGCCTCGAACACGGCCTTCATGATGTTTTCGCAGTCAGCGCCGGCCACGACCACGCGGGCCGGACGTTCCAGAGACTTGGCGCGCTGGATGACAAAATCAAATTCTTTTTCGTAAATATGCATATATACGGTTCTCCTTTTGCTTGATTACAGCAGGCCCATGCCGACGTTGATCATCAGGAACAGGGGGGCGAAGACCAGCGCCACAACGGTCATCAGCTTGATGAGAATGTTGATGGAGGGGCCGGAGGTATCCTTGAAGGGGTCGCCCACGGTGTCGCCCACAACGGCTGCGCGGTGAGACTCACTGCCCTTGCCGCCGTGATGGCCTTCTTCGATGTACTTCTTGGCGTTGTCCCATGCGCCGCCGGCGTTGGACATGAACAGGGCCATCAGCACGCCGGTGACCAGAGCGCCGGCCAGCAGACCGCCCAGAGCGGCGGTGCCCAGCACGATGCCAACCACCAGAGGAGCCACAACGGCCAGAATGCCGGGAACCAGCATCTCATGCAGAGCGGCCTGAGTAGAGATGGCCACGCAGGAGGTGTAGTCGGGCTTGCCGGTGCCTTCCAGAATGCCGGGGATGGTGCGGAACTGACGGCGCACTTCCTCGATCATCTTGTAGGCGGCCTTGGACACGGAGTCCATGGTCAGCGCGGAGAAGAAGAAGGGCAGCATGCCGCCGATGAACAGGCCCACGATGACCTTGTAGTTCAGAAGGTCGATGCCGGTGTCAAACAGCTTTACGGCCTCGGCGTAGGAGACGAACAGAGCCAGAGCGGTCAGAGCGGCGGAGCCGATGGCGAAGCCCTTGCCCATGGCAGCGGTGGTGTTGCCCACGGCGTCCAGACAGTCGGTGATCTTGCGGACGTCCTTGGGCAGGCCGGACATCTCGGCGATACCGCCGGCGTTGTCGGCGATGGGGCCGTAAGCGTCCACGGCCACGGTGATGCCGGTGGTGGACAGCATGCCCACGGCGGCCAGCGCGATGCCGTACAGGCCGTCAGCCATGTAGGCGCCGATGATGCCCACGGCGATCAGCAGAATGGGGATAGCGGTGGAGTGCATACCCACAGCCAGACCCGAGATCACGGTGGTGGCGGGGCCGGTCTCGGACTGCTGGGCGATCTTCTTGACGAAGCGGTAGTCGCCGGAGGTGTAGACCTCGGTGATGATACCGATCAGCACGCCCACGATCAGACCGAAGATGATGGCAAAGGCGGCCCTCAGATTGCCGAAGAACACCCAGCTCATGACAAGGGAGGCCACGACGACCACACCGCTTGCCACATAGGTGCCGGTCTTCAGCGCCTTGTGGGGGCTGGCATTCTCGTCACCCTTGACGAAGAAGGTACCGATAATGGCAGCGGCAATGCCGGTGGCGGCCAGCAGCAGGGGGAACACGGCGCCGGTGATACTGTAGGTCACGGCGCCCAGCGTAATGGCGGAGACGATGGAGCCCACGTAGGACTCGAAGAGGTCGGCGCCCATGCCGGCCACATCGCCCACGTTGTCGCCCACGTTGTCGGCGATGGTGGCGGGGTTGCGGGGGTCATCCTCGGGGATACCGGCTTCCACCTTACCCACCAGGTCGGCGCCCACGTCAGCGGCCTTGGTATAGATACCGCCGCCCACACGGGCGAACAGAGCGATGGAGGAGGCGCCCAGAGAGAAGCCGGACAGCACGCCGGCGTCCTTGGTGACCAGATACACCAGACCGCAGCCCAGCAGGCCCAGGCCCACCACGCACATGCCCATCACGGCGCCGCCGGAGAAGGCGATGGACAGGGCCTTGTTCATGCCGGAGTCCTTGGCGGCCGCAGCGGTGCGGACGTTGGCCTTGGTGGCCACATCCATGCCGAAATAGCCGGCCAGCGTGGAGAACATGGCGCCCATCAAAAAGGCGATGGCGGTCTTCCAACTGATGCCAAAGCCGATGGCAACCAGCAGAACGGCCACAAATACCACCAGGATCTTGTACTCAGCCATCAAAAAGGCCTGAGCACCTTCGTGGATAAAGGAGGAGATCTCTTTCATCCGGTCGGTACCCGCATCCTGCTTAGACACTCTGCGGGAGAGAAACACTGCAAACAGCAGTGCGGCCACGCCCAGTACGGGGGCCAGGATCGCAAGCTTATCCATAGTTTTTCGTTCCTTTCCTGTTTGTTCCTTCTTTTTCTGATATTGTCTGTAAAAAACAATAGTAACTATAATATCTTATTATATCCTGCGGTCGAGTGCAAGAGATTTGTCAAAAAATGGGGGAATATTCCGCTGTATTTTGTCAGCTCTTGTGCTGCTCGGCGATGGCGCCGCTGCGGAAGGCGGACAGCAGGGCCAGCAGGTCGTCGATCTGCTCCTGCAACGACCGGCCGATGTCGGTGTCGGCAATCTTCTGGCGCTTATCCATCCGCTCGAAGATCTGGGAGGTGGAGCCGATGTCCCGGTTTTCCCGGATGGCGTTGGCGCGTCCTGCGAAGGGCTCGTGGGATACCAGACGCAGACACTCGGAGTTGTAGATCAGGGTGTAGCCGGCGATGCCGGTGGTGCCCTGATAGGCCTTGCAGAAGCCGCCGTCGATCACCAGCAGCTTGCCGCCGCCCTTGATGGGGCTCTCGCCCTTCTTGGACTTGACCGGCACGTGGCCGTTGATGATGTGGCAGTGCTCACCCTCCAGACCGAACTCCCTGAGAAGGCGCTCGCACACGGCGGGATCCTTGTAGAGGGTGTAGTATACGTTCTTGGGCTCGGTCCAGGTGTCCTCGTCGGCGATGAAGCGGCGCTCGAAGGTGGTCATGCGGTCGCGGCCGAAGATAGGGCTGTTGCGTCCGCACCACAGCCACCACAAAAAGTCCATGCCGAACTGCCGCTCGGGGGAGCCGGGCTTGTTGTAGTAGGCGCGGCGGGCCGTGGCGTCGGCGTAGTCCAGGAATTCCTTGCCGCCCAGATCGTCACAGCCGATGGAGAAGTGCAGCAGCGAGCCGTCCTCGGCCATGGGGATGCAGCCGTGGAGCAGCAGATTGTTGTTGTAGACCTTGTACAGGCTTCCCTTGGAGTAGAGGAAGCGGATGTGGCGCTGCAGCTTTTCGCTGTGGCGGAAGGAGCGGGTCAGCGTGGCGATCAGGGCGTCCTCCTCAGGCGTGAGGGTGTAGGGATCCTTGGGATCCACGGTGGGGAAGTCGGTATCCAGCATGGGATAGGTCTTGCCGCCGATGGTGATGCACTTGTTTTCATAGTCGATCTTGTCCAGCAGCAGCCGGTCCTCCATGCCGAAGCTGGGATTGCGCAGGATCTTCTGACCCTCCAGCTTGAACAGGATCATGGTGATGGCCTTGTGCATCTGGGCCACCAGACGCTTGTCAGTCTCGGTGTAGTCCTTCTCGTCGTCACCGGTGAACTTGATCTTGAACCGGGAGATGTCGCAGCCCTTGTACACCGCGTCGGCAAACACGCTCAGCGGGCGCAGGGAGATACCGTAGCCGGTCTCGATCACGTCCAGATTGTTGTAGCGCAAGGAGTTGAGCAGCACCGTGGCCACCAGCGTGCGGGAGCCGGAGGCGGCGCCCATCCACAGAATGTCGTGGTTGCCCCACTGCACGTCCACGTTGTGGTAGTTGAGCAGCGAGTCCATGATGATGTCGGCGCCGGGGCCGCGGTCATAGATGTCGCCCACCAGATGCAGGTGATCCACCGCCAGACGTTTGATCAGCTCGCACAGCTGGATCAGGAAGTTGGGGGCGCGGCCCAGGTCGATGATGGTGGAGATGATGTTCTCGTAATAGTCCCGCTTGTCTGTGTCCTCGTAGTGGGTGTGGATCAATTCGTCGATGATGTAGGCATAGGCAGGGGGCATGGCTTTACGCACCTTGGAGCGGGTATACATGGAGCTGACCAGGCAGCACACCTCGATGAGCCGGTGGAAGGTGATGCGATACCACTCCCGCATGTCCTCGGTGACGCGCTCGATCTCCTCCAGCTTCTCCTCGGGGTAGTAGATCAGCGTTGCCAGCTGGTCCCGCTCGGCACGGGTCATGGAGGTGCCGAACAGCTCCTCCACCTTTTCCCGCACCACGCCGGAGGCGGAGGCCAGGATATGCTGAAACGCCTCGTGCTCGCCGTGTACGTCGGAGATGAAGTGCTCGGTGCCCTTGGGCAGGTTCAAAATAGCCTGCAGGTTGATGATCTCGGTGCTGGCGGCCTGCACGTTGGGGAACTGCTTGGCCAGCATTTTCAGGTAGTGCAGATGTTCCGGACGATAGGTGATCTCTTTCGCCATGGGTGTCATCCTCCTTGTGTGCAAAATGCACCATAATATGACGCAAAAATGCCTTGACGTTGGTGATAGTATAGCACACTCTGCGGCAAAAGGGAAGCAGGAAAGGGCGAAAGAAAATCAGTTTTGACAAATCCTTTTCCGTATCTTATCATGCAGTCAACGGAAAAACGAAAGGGGTGGCCATATGGCTTGGATCTTACTGGGCGCGGCTGTTGTTCTGCTGGTGCTGTGGGTGGCGTACCGCATGGCGTTTTACTCGCCGGTGGGGGAGCAGAACGACCCGTACCGCATTTTGCCCAACGGGGATTATCAGGCCCGCAGGGAGGAGATGCTGCGGCTCATCGCCGCGCTGGAGGCGCGTCCGTGCGAGCGGGTGTCCGTCACCTCCCATGACGGCCTGCGTCTGACGGGCCGGTATTACCACCATGCCGACGGCGCGCCGCTGGACATTGCCTTCCACGGCTACCGGGGCCACGCGCTGCGGGATTTCTGCGGCGGCAGCTGCATCAGCTTTCAGCTGGGCCACAACCTGCTGCTGGTGGACCAGCGCGCCCACGGCGAAAGCGAGGGCCACACCATCACCTTCGGCGCCAAAGAGAGCCGGGACTGTCTGGACTGGGTGAACTGGGCCAATGCGCGCTTCGGCAGTCCTGACATTGCGCTGTTCGGCGTGTCCATGGGAGCGGCCACGGTGCTGCTGGCCACGGCGCTGGATCTGCCGGAAAACGTGCGCTGCGCGGTGGCGGATTCTCCCTATTCCCGGGCCGAGGACATCATTGGCACCGTGGGCCGCGATATGGGCCTGCCGGGCGCACCGGTGATCCTGCTGGCCCGCTGTGCCGCCCGGGTGTTCGGAGGCTTCCGCCTTGGCGACGCCAGTCCGCTGGACGCGGTGCGGCGGGCGAAGGTGCCGGTGCTGCTGTTCCACGGCGAGGCGGACCGGCTGGTGCCCTGCGCCATGAGCGGCGTGCTGCAGGAGAACTGCGCCTCTGCCGTCAGGCGCTATACCTATCCCAACGCCGGTCACGGCCTGAGCTATCTGGTGGATCGGGAGGGCTACACCGCGGCCGTTGTGGATTTTCTGGCGCAGTGCGGCGAAAGGGAAAGTTCTTGACAAAAACATAACGGCCACTTTACAATGACCCCAAAGAAACCGCACCGAAAGGGGAGGGGCAGATGAAAAGCAGTGACGCCCTGAAATGGCTGAACGAAAACTTCAACTATGTGGACTCCGTGACCATTATTGACGCCAACGGTACCATCATCGCCAAGCAGCGCTTTAACCCCCGCTACACCGATGAGGAGAACATCACCGACAACCACTGGGCGCTGGGCAAAAACCTGCTGGAGGTGTTCCCCACCCAGGATCCCCAGACCAGCTCACTGCTGACGGCCCTCAAGCGCGACGGCGTCATCCACCGCAAGCAGGATGTGGCCTACAACCATCAGGGCAAGAAGTCGGTGACCAACCACCTGACCTTTCCCATCGTCTGCCGCGGCCGCTTTGTGGGCAGCGTGCAGATCTCCCGCGACGTGACCAACATGGACGCCGGCCGTGTCAGCGCGCCGGACGCCGCGCCGCGCACCAGCAACGCCAAGTTCACGCTGGAGGACATCGTGGGCGTCTCACCGGAGATGCGGCAGATCAAGTCCGTCATCTCCCGCATTGCCGACAGCGAATCCTCCGTTCTGGTCTGCGGCGACACCGGTACCGGCAAGGAGCTGGTGGTCTCCGCCATCCACAACGCCAGCTACCGCCGCGACAAGACCTTCATCCCCATCAACTGCGCCGCCCTGCCTGAGAGTATTCTGGAGGGCCTGCTGTTCGGCTCGCGCAAGGGCGCCTTTACCGGCGCGGAGAACATGAAGGGCCTTTTTGAGGAGTGCGACGGCGGCACCATCTACCTCGACGAGATCAACTCCATGCCCCTGAACCTGCAGGCAAAGCTGCTGCGCGTGCTGCAGGACAAGGCGGTGCTGCCGCTGGGCGAGACCAAGCCCCATCCGGTGGATGTGCGCATCATCGCCTCGGTCAACAAGCCGGTGAAGGAGCTGCTGCAAAGCCGCGAGATGCGCGAGGATCTGCTCTACCGCCTCAACGCCATCAACATCCAGCTGCCGCCCCTGCGCAGCCGTCAGGGCGACATCCGGCTGCTGGCGGAGTATTTCGTGGTGAAATACGGTCAGGCGCTGGGCAAGCACACCGCCGGTATCAGTCCCGAGGCGCTGACGCTGCTGCAGGCCTACCGCTGGCCCGGCAACGTGCGCGAGCTGGAGCACACCATCGAGTCGGCCATCAACCTGACGGAGGATTACCGCCCCCTGCAGGTGGACGACCTGCCCTCCTACCTCATCATCCGGGAGGAGGAGCACCCCGACTCCGTGGCCGGTGATCCGGAGGCCATCAACCTGACGGACGCCGTGGCCGCCTACGAAAAGCGGCTCATCCGCGACATGCTGGTGCGCACCGGCGGCAACGTGGCCAAGGCCGCCAAGCTGCTGGGCGTGCCGCGCACCACGCTGTACTCCAAAATGGAAGCGTTGGGTCTGCGCTGAGTGTCGAAAATCAGACGCTTGTGTCGAAAAACCGACGCAAGGCGCCGGAAAGTTTCCCCATAAGAGGGAAAGTGCCCCGCAGAAGAAAAGAAATCGGAAGAAGGTGTGTCGGATTTTCGACGCACCTTCTTTTTTTCTGGTAATTTTGGTGCTGTGCTGACGGAGAAAAAGGGAAAAAAGGGAAATTTGTTGTATAGCATTTCTAAAATGTGCCGCAAAATTTTGTGAAAAGGGACGATGATTTTTGGCACGAAAATTGCTATTATAAAATCACGGATCCCTTCGGAGGCCGGCCGCGGCTGCGGGGAAAGGCAGCCGGTTCAACCCGGCCGGCCGAAGGAGGGGTATCAAAAAAAAGAAAAAGGAGAAAATCATGGATAACTTTGGTTTACTGTCCCTGATCCCCCCCATTCTGGCGGTTGCTCTGGCTTTTGCCACCAAGAACGTCGTGCTGTCCCTGTTCATCGCTCTGTTCAGCGGCTGCCTGATCGTGTCTCTGGGCAATCCCTGGACTGCTCTGCAGATCACCTTCAGCGACTATCTGTTCGTTGATATGACCAGCGGCAGCAACGCTCAGACCATCGTGCTGATGGCCGTCATCGGCGGCTTCGTGGCACTGGTGGAAAAATCCGGCGGCGCCCGTGCCTTTGCACAGGCCATCTCCAGCAAGATCACCAAGCCCGTCAGCGCTCAGATCGCTGCCTGGCTGGGCGGTCTGGCCATCTACTTCTCTGACTCCGGCAACAGCCTGATCCTGGGCCCCATCTTCCGCCCTGTGTTCGATAAGCTGAGAGTTTCCCGCGCCAAGCTGTCCTACATTCTGGACTCCACCTCTTCCCCCGTGTGCATCCTGATCCCCATCACCGGCTGGGGCGTGTACATCATGAACATCATCGCCACCGAGTTCGGCAACCTGGGCATCGAGGCTACCGACGCTGCTACCTTCATGCAGGCGATTCCCTATCAGTTCTACGCCATCCTGGCCCTGGTGCTGATCCCCGTGATGGCTCTGAGCAAGAAGAACTTCGGCCCCATGGCCAAGGCTGAGCTGCGCGCTGAGCTGGAAGGCCCCTCTGCTTCCGAACTGGCCAACGACGGTGAGATCCTGGTCAGCGAGGAGAAGAAGGTCTCCATGTGGAACATGCTGCTGCCCCTGATCGTCCTGTTCGTCGTGATCTTCGCCATGTTCATCGGCTGGGGCTTCCCCACCCAGAACATCGCCGGCTCCAAGATCCGTATCGCTCTGACCTCCGGCTACCTGCTGGCTGCCATCACCTGCGGCATCATGATCGTCAAGCAGAAGCTGATGACCTTTGAGCAGACCTTTAACGTCTTCATCGGCGGTATCCAGAAGATGGCTTCCATCCTGGTGGTCATCGTTGTTGCTTGGGGCGTGGGCAGTGTCTGCGGCACCCTGGGCACCTCCACCTTCATCGTCGGCGCTGTGGACGGCGTTCTGAGCCCCGCTCTGATGCCCGCCCTGATCTGCCTGATCGGTGCTGTTATCTCCTTCGCCATCGGCTCCTCCTGGGGCACCATGGCCATCCTGCTGCCCATCGGCATCACCATGGCTCACAGCTTCGAGCTGTCCCAGCCCCTGATGATCGCCGCCGTGCTGAGCGGCTCCCTGTTCGGCGACCACTGCTCCCCCATCTCCGACACCACCATCATGTCTTCCATGGCCGCCGGTGCCAACCACCTCGACCACGTCAAGACTCAGCTGCCCTATGCTCTGGTGGCTGCCATCGCTTCCTTCATCGGTTACCTGATCGTTGGCTTCGCCGGCCTGAACTCCTTCGTGGGTCTGGCTGTCGCCATCGTGATCATGCTGGTCATTTTCTTCGTGGCCTGCAAGCTGTTCGGTGCCAAGAAGGCTGCCTGATTTAACGGCAACGGCTGCTGCGTCGGTATGTGATTTCTCTGTCTCCTCCCGGCGCAGCGGCCGACCCTTTTCACTGCAAGGAGTGCCTATGAACAAAGATACGTATTATCAGCCCTATGCCGGCCGGGACATCAAGATCCTGGACCAGCATGCGAAAAACACCATTGCGGAAGATTATCTCACCTTTCCCTTTCAGATCCTGGATCATCTGGCCCACGTGGTGATGCTGCAGGAGCAGGAGATCATCCCCCGCAAGGATGCGGCTGTGATTCTCAAGGCGCTGCTGCGCCTGAAGAAAGAGGGCCCCGATATCGTGCCCCACAAGCCCGGCCTGACCGACCTTTACTCCAACGTGGAGGAGTGGCTCATCGATCAGGTGGGTATTGAGGTGGGCGGCAAGATGCATACCGGCCGCTCCCGCAACGATATGAACCCCGCCATCGAGCGTATGTACACCCGTCAGGCCATTCTGGACGTCTGCGAGGCCATCATGCTGCTGATGCAGACGCTGCTGGTGCAGGCGGAGGCTCATAAGAACACCATCATCCCCGCCTATACCCATCATTCCCAGCAGGCACAGCCTGTGACGCTGGGACACTTCTACATGAGCGCCTATGAGAACTTTGCCCGTGACCTGGAGCGCCTGATGGCCGCTTACGAGCATGTGAATCTCAGCCCCATGGGCGGCGCCGCCGTAGCCACCACCAGCTTCCCCATCAGCCGTGAGCGGGTGTGTGAGCTGCTGGGCTTTGACCACCTGCTGGTCAACTCCATGGACGCGTGCAGCACGCTGGACTATGCCTACGAGCCTGCCTGCGCCATGGCTATCTTCATCAACAATGTGGGCCGTGTGGCCGAGAGCCTGCTGCTGTGGAACCTCAATGAGGTGGGCATCAGCCGCCTGGCCCTGCCCTACTGCTCCTACAGCACCATCATGCCCCAGAAGCGCAACCCCGTGGCTCTGGAAACGCTGCGTATGGCCGGCGAGTGGACCTATGGTACGCTGAGCACCATGTTCAACACCATGAAGGCCTATCCTCCCGGAAACGGCCGCGAGCCCGGCTACGTGGTGGGTCTGTTCTTCGAGATCGCCCAGCGCATCGAGGACAGCGCCTATCTGCTGGAGGGCATCGTGCGCAACCTGGAAGTGAACGTGGAACGCGCTCTGCAGGTCACCCGTGACGGCTTCAGCACCGTCACCGACCTGGCCGACGAAATGGTCAAGAGCATGGGCCTGTCCTTCTCCGCTGCCAAGAAGATCGTGGGCCGCCTGGTGGTCACCGCCCACGCCGAGGGTATCGCCTGCACCGACATCGACACCGCTCTGGTGCGCCGTGCCGCCAAGGAAGCCCTGAACATCGACCTGGAAATGCCCCAGGAGCTGATCACCAACGCGCTGGATCCGGTGCAGAACGTTATGCGCCGCACCATCGTCGGCGGCCCCAGCCCCGAACGTGTGCAGCAGACCGTGGACGCCGGCCAGCAGGAACTGGAACAGTTCCGCAGCCGCTGGCAGGCTGAGTGCGGCCGTCTTGCCGAGATGGACGCCCGGCTGATGGCGCTGGCCGAGGCCATCGCCGCCGAAGCGGAATAACAGCCCCAAACATACCGGCAGGAGGCGCGTCACACCGACGTTGGGCTAAGCCTTCTTGTCGCCACCGCCCCGCCGCCCAACGGACGGCGGGGCGGTATCACGTTTCCCAAACAGAATACTGAGGAGGAAAATTATCATGACATTGAGCGAGATCTTTGCTGCCTTTATCTGCGGCAGTGGCAATATCACCGAAAACGACCTGTATCTGGCCAAGCGCTCCATCGTGGACACCGTGGGCGCCACCATCGCCGGCAGCCGCACCGAGGTGGTGCGCCAGACGCTGCCCGTCTACTCCGCACCCGGCAAGTCCACCGTCATCGGCGTGGGCAAGGGCTATTCGGCACAGGGCGCCGCCTTCATCAACGGCGTCAGCGGCCATGAGCTGGAGCTGGACGACACCTGCTCTTCCAATCTGGGCCACCCCACCGTGGCCGTGCTGCCCGCCCTGCTGGCTGTGGGTGAGGAGCTGGGCTCCTCCGGCGAGCAGATCCTCAAGGCCTTCCTGTACGCCACCGAGGTGGAGTGCAAGATCGGCCGCATCTGTGCCGCCGAGCTCCACCGCCGCGGCTGGCACGCCAGCAGCATCACCGGCGTTCTGGGCGCCGCTGCCGGCTGCGGCTACCTGTACGGTCAGGACGAGGTGACCATGCGCCACACCCTGGGCATCGCCGCCTCCATGGCCTCCGGCGTGCGCGAGAACTTCGGCACCACCACCAAGTCCGTCCACATCGGCAAGACCGCCGGTGACGGCGTCATCGCCGCACAGCTGGCCAATCAGGGCGTTACCGCCTCTCCCCGCGCGCTGGAAGGCCACGAGGGCTACCTGCGCGAGTATGCCGGCTTTGACGGCATGACCTTCGGCGAGGACTTCGCCGCCACGCTGGGCAATCCCTTCGACATCGCCGCCCCCGGCTTTGCTCTGAAGAAGCACCCCTCCTGCTCCAGCACCCACCGCGCCATCGACGGCCTCATCGACCTCATCGAGGAGAACAACCTGACCGCCGACGATATCGCCCGTATCGATGTGGGCCTGAGCCAGCCCGCCCTGCGCGAGCTGGTGACCCCCTATCCCAAGGATGGCGAGGAGGCCAAGTTCAGTATCGGATTCCAGCTGGCTCTGTACTTGACCGGACGGGACAATATGCCCTATAATTATAAGGAGGAAGTCATCTTCCTGCCGGAGATCCAGCGCATCATCAACGCCACCTTCCTGTATAACGAGCCCTCTTCCGACAACCTGCCCTCCGAGATGGGCGTGGGCCCCGCCCATGTGTCCATCACCAAGCCGGACGGCACCGTGCTCAAGAAGGTCCGTATCTTCCCCGAGGGCCATCTGACCCATCCCATTCCCGACGAGGGCATTTACGACAAGTACAAGAAGTGCACCACCGGTATCCTCAGCGATGAGAAGGCCGATGAGCTGTATCACCGCATCATGAATCTGGAGAAGGAAGCGGATATCCGCGCCATTCTGGAGCTGTGCATCTGAGAAAAGGAGAAAAAGAACATGGAACTGAAAGAACAGGCACTGAAAATGCATGCTGACAACCGCGGCAAGCTGGCCGTGGAATCCAAGGTGGCCATCACCTGCGCCGCCGAGCTGTCTCTGGCTTATACCCCCGGCGTGGCCGAGCCCTGCAAGGAGATCGCCAAGAACACCGAGGATGTGTACAAGTATACCTCCAAGGGCAACATGGTGGCCGTGGTCACCGACGGTACGGCCGTGCTGGGTCTGGGCGATATCGGCCCTGAGGCCGCCCTGCCTGTCATGGAAGGCAAGGCCTGCCTGTTCAAGACCTTCGGCGGTGTGGATGCCTTCCCCATCTGCCTGAATACCAAGGACCCCGACGAGATCGTCCGCGCCGTGCAGCTGATCGCCCCCGGCTTTGGCGGCATCAATCTGGAGGACATCTCCGCTCCCCGCTGCTTTGAGATCGAGCGCCGCCTCATCGAGACGCTGGATATCCCCGTTTTCCACGATGACCAGCACGGCACCGCCGTGGTGGTGCTGGCCGCCCTCATCAACGCCGCCAAGTGCATGGGCAAGGAGTTGGGCGAGATCAAGACCGTCATCTCCGGTGCCGGCGCCGCCGGTATCTCCATCTGCACGCTGCTGATGAAGGCCGGTGTCAAGGATGTCATCCTGTGCGACCGCTCCGGCGCCATCTATGAGGGCCGCGAGGGCCTCAACAGCGCCAAGGAGGAGATCGCCCGCGTCACCAACCGCGATATGGTCAAGGGCACGCTGGCCGACGCTCTGGTGGGTCGCGACCTGCTCATCGGCGTATCCGGCCCCGGCATCGTCAATGCCGATATGATCCGCTCCATGGGCGACAAGCCTCTGGTGTTCGCCCTGTCCAACCCCACCCCCGAGATCATGCCCGACGTGGCCAAGGAAGCCGGCGCTTACATCGTGGCCACCGGCCGCAGTGACTTTGCCAACCAGATCAATAACCTGCTGGTGTTCCCCGGCATCTTCAAGGGCGCTCTGGAAGCCCGCGCCCGCCGCATCACCGAGGATATGATGATCGCCGCCGCTTACGCCATCGCCTCCTGCGTGAAGCCCGAGCAGCTGGGCACCGAGTGCATCATCCCCAGCGTGTTTGACCGCACCATCGCCGGTGTGGTGGCCGAGGCCGTGAAGAAATACGTGGACTGAGAGGCGTGCCATGAGAGAACTGGATGTCAGCGTCGTGCGTGACGCCGTGGCGCAGCTGGTGGTGGACGCCAACTGCCGCATCGGCGACGGCATGATGCACTGTCTGGAGCGCTGCCGCGATCAGGAGGAAAAGCCTCTGAGCCGCAGCATCCTGGATAAGATCGTCCTCAACGATCGTCTGGCCGAGGAGCGCATGGTGGCCATGTGCCAGGATACGGGTATGGCCATCTTCCGCGTGCAGGTGGGTCAGGAGATCTGCTTCACCGGCGGCAGTCTGGACGAGGCCATTCACGAGGGCACCGCAAAGGGCTACTGTGACGGCTACCTGCGTAAGAGCGTGGTCACGGACCCCCTCTTTGACCGCGTGAACACCAAGGACAATACCCCCGCCATCATCTACTATGAGATGGTGCCGGGCGACAAGCTCCATATCACCTTTGCCCCCAAGGGCTTCGGCAGCGAGAATATGAGCTGCGTGAAGATGCTCAAGCCGGCCGACGGCGTGGACGGCGTGGTGGACTTCGTGGTGAATGCTGTGAAGAACGCCGGCCCCAACCCCTGTCCCCCCATCGTGGTGGGCGTGGGCATCGGCGGCACCTTTGAAAAGTGCGCCCAGCTGTCCAAGTTTGCCCTGATGCGCGAGATCGGCAGCCACAATGATGACGCGCGCTATGCCGCGCTGGAGGACGACCTGCTGGCGCGCATCAATGCGCTGAACATCGGCCCTGCCGGCCTTGGCGGCAAGACCACGGCCCTTGGCGTCCATGTGGAGTGGTTCCCCACCCACATCGCCGGCCTTCCCGTGGCCGTCAACATCTGCTGCCACGCCTACCGCCACGGCAGCGTGACGCTGTAAAGGAGGGTGCAGGGTATGAAACGTTTACAGCTTCCTCTGAAAAAAGAGGATATCGCGGCCCTGCGCGCCGGCGACGAGGTGCTGCTGACCGGCCCCGTCTACACCGGCCGCGACGCCGCCCATAAGCGCCTCACCGAGGCCATGGCCCGGGGCGAGGAGCTGCCCGTTGACCTGCGGGGCCAGACCATCTACTATGTGGGCCCCGCCCCCGCCAAGCCCGGCACGCCCATCGGCCCCGCCGGCCCCACCACCAGCTACCGCATGGACCCCTATACCCCCGCCCTGCTGGACGCCGGTATGGTGGCCATGATCGGCAAGGGCCGCCGCACCGAGCCGGTGCGCGAGGCCATCGTCCGCAACGGCGCGGTGTACTTCATCACCATCGGCGGCGCCGCCGCCCTCATCGCCGACAGCATCCGCAGCAAGGAGCCGGTCTGCTACGAAGACCTGGGCACCGAGGCGGTGTGCCGTCTGGAGGTGGAGGACTTCTACGCCATCGTGGGCATCGACAGTCAGGGCAACTCCCTGCTGTGAGGGAAGAAAGAAGGTCTTGACCCATGAACCAACGCCGCGGCGGCAGCCTTGTCGCCACGCCTGCCTTTTACCGCAAGGTGGCGCGCATCGCGCTGCCTATCTGCCTGCAGCAGCTTTTGAATCACGGCGCCAACCTCGTGGACACGCTGATGGTCAGCTATATCGGCTACGTCAGCGCCGTCACCGTGGCCTCGGAGATCAACAACCTGCTGTTCCTCTTCGGTTTTGGCATCAACTCCGCCGTCAGCATCTATGCCGCCCAGTTTTACGGCATCCGTGACTGGAAGAACCTGAAGCGTGCCTTCGGCCTTTTCATGGTGCTCAACACCGGCGCGGCGCTGCTGTTTTTCCTGGTGGCCCAACTGGGCAGAACGGGACTTTTGTCCTTCTACAGTAACGACGCTGAGCTGGTGTCCAGGGCGTGGGAGTATCTGTCCATTTTCAGCATCTCCTTTTTCTTCACCGCGGTGACCAACGGCTTTTCCTTCATGTACCGCTGTATCCAGAAGGCCACCGTCCCCATGGCCATCGGTATCGGCGTCAACATCTCCAACGCCTGCTTGAACTATGTGCTGATCTTCGGCAAGCTGGGCCTGCCCGCCATGGGTGCAAAGGGTGCGGCCCTCGCTTCTGTTATCGCCACCGGCGCGGGCCTTGCCGCCCACATCATCTACGCCGTGGCCACCCGCCAGCCCTTCCTGGGCAAGGTGCGGGAAATGACCGACTGGCCCGCCAGCTTCATCCGCCCCATGCTGCGCCGTATGGTGCCGGTCATGGGCAACGAGATGATCTTCGGTCTGGGCGACACCATGTACATCAAGGCCTACGGCCTGCTGGGCACCGCCGCGCTGGAGAGCTACAAGGTGGCCTACTCCATCAGTATGATCCCCTATGTGGTCACGCTGGGCGTGGGCAACGCCTGCTCCATGATCGTGGGCGAGTGCCTGGGCCGCAAGGACCTGCAGGGCGCCAAGGATACCATCCGCTACCTGCTGCCCCTGTCGGCGCTGGCCGGTCTGGTGCTGTCTATCCTGCTGATCCTGATGGCCGATCCTGCGGTGGGCCTTTTCAACCTGTCCGCTGCGGCGCTGCGGCAGAGTACCGTGCTGATGACGCGGCTGTTCGCCATCCGCATCGCCACCCGCCTTTTCAACTTCATCTTCCTCTCCGCCATCCGTGCCGGCGGCGACAGCATGTTCCTCCTGTTTTTGGACTGCGGCCTTGTGTGGCTGGTGGGCCTGCCCATCGCCTACGGCAGCATTTTGCTGCTGGGCGTCACGTCTTTGCCGCTGCTGTACCTGCTGGTGCAGATCGAGCAGCTGGTGCGTCTGGTACTGGGCATCTGGCGCTACCGCTCCGGCAAGTGGCTGCGCAACCTGACGGACGAGGTGGAAAAACGACCATAAAAAAGAACGCTGTGGTAAACACAGCGTTCTTTTTTTGTCCCTTCAGTCCTGCAAGAGGCCGTATTTGGTCTGGATGCGATGGAGCATCTTCAAAAGGGGACGGCCTAAAAGGGCCAGCGTCACCGCCGTGGCGGCGGCGTGGGGCAGGTTGGCGGTGAGAAAACCGGTGAGATAGATGGGCAGCGCCGCCGTGGCACCGGCGGACTTGATGGCCACGGTCAGATAGGTGCTGGTGTCCAGAATGGGGCCCACCAGCACGACGATGAGAAGAAAGCCTACCATGCACAGCACGGCGATGTCCTTCCAGCCGCGCACGTGGCGCTTCAGCAATCCGGCGCGGCACAGAAGACCCGCCGCCAGTCCGCCCAGTCCGTAGCCCATCATCTGCCACGGCGTCCACGGCCCCTGACCAAAGAAGAAGTTGCTCACCAGCGCCGTCACCGCGCCGCACAGGAAGCCGCGCTCAGCGCCGAAGGCCATGCCGGCCAGAAGGATGAAGGCCATGGTGGGCTTGAAGCTGGGGAAGGGCACCACCACCCGGGAGGCCACCGCCAGCGCGCAGACCACCGCCAGCAGCGCCAGCTCACGGGCCTGGGGTGCGCGGCGCTCGAAAGACAGGAAGAAGACCGCCATTGTCATGGCGATGACCAGCAGGGCGGAGAGATAGTACTTCCGCTCAGACACGGCGCACAGATACACCGTCAGCGGCATCACCGCCAGCACGATGGCCCAGCGCAGCGCGCGCAGAGAACGCAGCTTTTTCATAGGCCGTTCTCCTTCATGAGGTACACCACATCCTCCGCCGTCACCGCCTGGGGGAAGAGATGGCGGGCCATGCGGTTGGCGGCGGTGGTGTAGAAGCTGTTTTGGGCGAAGAACTGCCGCGGCGTTGTGGTGGTCAGTACCTGCCCGTCAAAGAACATGCTGACGGCGTCGGCGTTGCGGGCGCAGAACTCCACGTCGTGGCTCACCATCAAAATGGTGACGCCCTCGTGCAGCAGGCGGCGGAAGAGCTCGCCCAGCTGCTCTTTGAAGAAGCTGTCCAGACCCTTGGTAGGCTCGTCCAGCAGCAAAAGCCGGGGTTCCGTCAGCAGCACCTTGGCCAGCGCCGCGCGCTGCTGCTCGCCGCCGGAGAGGTCGTAGGGGTGCTGCTCCAGCAGCCCTTCGATGCAGCAGATCTCCGCCATACGGGCGATTTTCTCCTCGGCGTGGGGGTCACCGGCCACCATTTCCATCAAATCGCCGCGCACCGTGTCTTTCACAAAGAGGTTGCGCGGATCCTGGGGCAGCATGGCGAGCTTACCGCGGAAGAGGTCTTTTTCCTTGCGAATATCGGTGCCGTGGAGCAAAACGCGGCCGCGGTACGGGCGGCAGATGCCGCAGATGGACTTGAGCGTGGTGGACTTGCCGGTGCCGTTGCCGCCGAGGATGGCGTGAAGGCTGCCTTCGGTCACGCGCAGATCCACGCCGCGCAGAATGTCGGCGCCGTCCTTTTCGTAGCGGAACCACAGGTTCTGCAGCTCCAGCGCGCGTTTACCGGCGGGAATGTCCTCCTGCGGCAGTGCCGTGGTGAGGGTGCGGCCCGCGGTCAGCTCCGTGAGCCAACTGCGGCCCTCCCGCACCGTCAGGGGACAGTCGGGGCCGGTGAAGCCGGCGTCATAGAAAATGCGCACGGGGGAGGGCAGGGCGGCAAACATGTCGCTGCGCTGCTCTTTCAAAAGACGGCCCACGGCGCGGGGTTCGTCGTCGGCGATGATGCGCCCGTGCTCCATCACCACGCAGCGGTCGGCGGCGTGGAAGATATCCTCCAGCCGGTGCTCGGTGATGATGACGGTGGTGCCCAGCTCACGGTTGATTTTGCGCACCGTGTTCAAAAAGTCGCTGGCGGCAATGGGGTCCAGCTGGCTGGTGGGCTCGTCCAGGATCAGCACCTGGGGCTGCAGGGCCATGATGGCCGCCAGATTCAAAAGCTGCTTCTGGCCGCCGGAGAGCTGGGCGATGCTGCGATGGAACCAGTCCTGAATACCGAAGTAGCTGGCCATCTCCGCCACCCGCAGGCGCATCACGTCCTCCGGCGTGCCTAAGTTTTCCAGACCGAAGGCCAGCTCGTGCCACACCTTGTCGGTGACGATCTGGGCATCGGGGTCCTGCATCACGTAGCCGATGGCGGCGCTCTGGTCACGGAGGGAAACGGCCTCCAGTTCCTGCCCGTCCAGCAGGATGCGGCCACTCTTCACGCCGTGGGGGGCGAGAGCCGTTTTCAGATGCCGCAAAAGCGTGGTCTTGCCGCTGCCGCTGCGGCCGCACAGGGCGATGTATTCGCCCTGCCGCACCTGCAGGCTTACATCGTTCAGCACCTTGCGCTCGGCTGCGGCGGCGTAGGCAAAGGTCAAATGTTCGATCGCAAGATGCGCCATGTCATGTCCTCCCAGAGATGCAGGATGGTGGGGATCAGCAGCAGTACCGTCCATGCGGCCAGACCTGCCGCGCCCAAAGGTGTGTCGCTGCCGGCGATGTAGAGGGTGGGTACGAATTCCGCCCGGGCGTAACCGGCGGTGCCGGCCCACAGCGTCACGGCAGCCGCCGCGGCCAGGATGGCCAGCAGCACGCCGTCAGCGGCGGTGAAGCGGTAGGGGTTGAAGTTGGTGCGCTTTGCCGCACCGTAGCCGCGGCTGCGCATGGAGTCGGCGGTGACGATGGCCCCCTCCAGCGCCCATGCGGTGAGGGCGGCGAGATTGGCGCTCATGCCCCGCAGGGCGTCGCGCTTTGTACCGCCGCTGCCGCCAAGGCCGATGCACTGCCGCGCCGTGGTGATCTGCTGTGCCTTGCGGCCGTAGGCGGGCACCAGACGCAGCACCATCACCAGAAGAAGGCTCAGGGATGGCAGGAGCGGGGCGAAGAGAGCGGTGAACTTGTCGCCGGTCATGATGGCGTTGTAGCAGAAAAACCACAGCAGCATGGCGATGAACATGCCCGAGAGCATGGCGCCGTTGGCGAGAAGCTCCCACGTAATGTAGCGGCCGAAGAGGGAGAAGAGCACGTGCCCGCCCTGGGCGTCCTTCAGTGGGTTGAGGAGGGGACTCACGGCGGTGATGGCGAGGAAGAGGGGCACCATAGCCGCCAGCTGCCAGAAAGCTTTTCGGCCCCGCAGGCACAGGAGATAGGCGGCAGCGCCCGCCAGACTCAGCGCCAGATACACCGGGTGCAGCAGCATCACCGAGAGCAATATGACTGCCGCAAAAAAGCTGAAGCTGACGGCAGGATGTGCGCGGGAAAAGCGGTCGGTACCCATAAAAAACCTCACAAAAAAGAAAAACGCCCCGTTTGGGGGCGTTAAGGGGGCGCATTGGCTGTTTCGGACATCCCCCAAGAGTCTCACAGCAAAAACATCACAGGCAAGTATTCCGGCTCCGGACGCCCTGATGCCCGCCTGCCTTCTCGGTGTTCACCAATGACAGGGGGCGGCATAATGTCCGTCTACGGCGGCTTGGTACCGCTGGGATTTGACCCATTCCATTCCTGCGACAATAAGCGCAACTATGTATTTAATGTCATCATATCACGAATCCCGCCGCTTGACAAGGGGGGAGCGGTGGTATATGATGAAACCACAATTTCATACGCTGCATCGTGTTTCGCGTCAAGACTGCCCCACGGGGCAGGCGCCGAAATAAGGAAATCCGGTTAGAGTCCGGAGCATCAAGCGTTGCTGTAAGTGCAGGAGTGCATCACCCGCGCCGTGAGGCGGCCATTGGGAAACTGAGAAGGTAGGGTGACGTCACGCAGGGCCGCCGGCCCCCAATGCACAAGCCAGAAGGTCGACGATGATCGAGTATCAGGGGAGCCGTGCCGGCTTTGGCAGGAGCGCCCCACCGAACACGGAAAAGTACGCCCGTGGCAGAGTTTTCTCTGCCACGGGTTTTCTTTTTGGCAGCGGAAAAGGAGGGATCGACCGGACAAACAGCATTTCCCCGCGGCAAAAAAGAAATTTTTCGTGAAAAAAGGAGTACACAAAATGAGAAAACATACGACCCAACTGGCCGGACTGCTGCTGGCCCTGACCATGATCTTCACCCTGACCGCCTGCGCGCCGGTAGGCCAGCAGGATGAGCAGCCCTCGGGCGCCATCGAGAACGGCGCTACCATCGGCACCGGCGCCAAGACCTTCACCGTGGAAGTTACCGACGCTGAGGGCAAGGTGACGGCCTTTACCGTCAAGAGCGACGAAAAGACCGTGGGCGCGGCACTGCTGGCGCTGAACGTGATCGCCGGTGAGGACAGCCAGTACGGCCTCTACGTCAAGACCGTCAACGGCATCACCGCCGACTATGACAAAAACCAGACCTGGTGGGGCTTCTACATCGATGGTGTCAGCGCCACCGCCGGCGTGGACGCCACCGATATCGTGGACGGCAGCACCTACGGCTTCAAAGTGGAGAAGTAAAGAAAAAAATCCCCCGAAAGGGGGATTTTTCATGTTTTATCCTTCTTTTCGTGCCTGGCGATCACCAGCCGGTAAATGCCCGCACCTGCGAGGGACAGAGCCGCCGTGGCGGCAAAGACCCACACCGCGCCGCCGTAATTCTCCGTGCCCAGCGCGCCGCCGCCTATGGTGGAGGTGATGATGGAGGGCAGGCGGCCCACCGAGCAGATGAAGAGCCACTTGCGCCACGGAAGATCCGTGAGTCCGGCAAAATAGCACAAAAGATCCTTGGGCGTGCCGGGCATCATGAAGATGAGCCAGAAGAGGAAGTCCCGCCTGGGGGAGCTGTGCAAAAAGCGCAGGCTCTGCACCTTCTCCCGGGAGAAGAACAGCTCCACGATGGCCCGTCCGAAGCGCCGCACCAGCCAGAATACCAGAACGCTGCCCGCCGTGGCGCCCAGCAGGCACAGCAGCGTGCCCGGCACCGCGCCGAAGGCGTAGCCGCCGCAGATCTCCAGCGGCTCGCCGGGGATCAGAGCCACCAGCACCTGCAAAAAGGTCATGCCCGCGTAGAGGAGGCCGCCCCACACGCCGTAGCCTGCCACCCATGCGCGGAACTGCTCCGGATCGCTGGCAAAGCGCACCATGGGCCGGCCGAAAAACCAGCCCACCGCGCCGCAGAACAGGAGAAAGACGGCCACAAGGGCGGCGGATATCCACTTTTTCTGCTGGGGGGTAAAGGAAAATTCCTTCATGGCTTGTACCTCACGGGGGAAGATGGGAACAGCTTACCCGATGGCTGTGAACAGCGTTTGAACGCCGGATTAAGATTTCCTTCAGCCGATGGCGGCGAGGAAGAGGGCGCTGTCCTCATTCAGCTTGGCCTTGGCCCAAGCGAGCATCTCGCTGACGCTGACGGGGGCGGTGACCACGCCGTCGCCCATGGCCTTCTCCGTGACGGAGGCGAGCCATGCGTCCTTGCTGGCGGTGCGCACATAGTAGGCGTACTTCACGCCGCTGTTGTCCGGCTGCATGGGAGCGGCCTTGCCGGCGTAGAAGGCCTTCTTGCCGCCGAGGATATCCACACAGTCCTGCACCACGTTGGAGGCGGTGGGATAGCGGCCGGCGCCCTGACCGTAGTAGCTCTGGCGGCCCAGATACTCGGACTGGAAGGAGATCAGGTTATAGTTGGCGGGCACGGCGGCCTCCAGCGCGTGGGAATCCACCAGCGTGGGCTGCAGCCATGCGGCCACGCCGCCCTCGGTGCGGCGGGCGGTGGCAATCAGCTTGCAGACGTAGCCTTCCCGCTGGAACGTGGCAATATCGCCGTCGGTGACGGTGCGGATGCCGAACATGGGGATGTCCTCCTCCTGCAGCAGGGCGTCAAAGGCGATGTTGGCGGAAATGGTCAGCTTGCGGCGGATATCGTCGCCGTCGATGTCGGCGCTGGGGTCAGCCTCGGCGTAACCCAGCTCCTGTGCCTTCTTGAGGATGTCGGCAAAGGCCACGGGTGCGCGGTGCATGGCGTCCATGATGTAGTTGGTGGTGCCGTTCATGATGCCGGAGACTTCCGTCACCGTGTCGATGCGGCGGCAACGCTCCAGATTGATGAGCCAGGGGATGCCGCCGCCCACAGCGGCGGTGCAGCGCAGGGCCACGCCCTGTTCCGCGGCCAGCGCGGTCAGCTCACGGTAACAGGCGCTGATGACAGCCTTGTTGGCGGTGACCACATTTTTGCCGGCGCGCAGAGCGGCGGAGATGTATTCATAGGCCGGATGCACGCCGCCCATCACCTCCACCACCGTGTCGATGGCGGGGTCTGCGACGATGTCGTTGATGTCCGTGGTGGAAATGGCGGCAACTTCCTCGATGGGGCGGCGCACCAGCACGCGCACGACCTCCATGTCGTTGCGCTTTGCGATGATATCGTAGGCGCCTTTGCCCACCACGCCGAAGCCCAAGAGTGCAATTTTCATGATAAAATCCTCCTTGCAGGATGAAATTTGCTATCATTTTACCCCGTTTGACAGGCGCTGTCAACGAAAAAGACCTGCCGGCAGGCGGCAGGTCTTTCGGGGGTGGGGGAAGCTCAGTCGTCGCGCTCGGCGTCGTAGTCCAGCACCTTGCCGGTGAGGGCGTGGACGTCACAGCTGTACTCATAGCCATTGGCGCGGAACTCCAGCTCGTAGACGGGAACGCCGTCGTCCAGATCAAAGTCGCTCTCCTCCCAGACCGCATTGGCCGCGGCCACGCCGGCGCGCTCCAGCGCGATGGCGCGGGCCTTCTCCAGACCGATGTAGTCGGCAGAGGGGGCGGAGGGGGCGGCTGCGGAGGAAGCGGGGCGGTCATCGCCGCGCTCGGTCCAGGTGCGCAGGATCTTGCCGGTGGCGGCGTCAATGTCGTATTCGTACTCGGTGCCGTTGACGGCAAACTCCAGCTCGAAGACGGGCTTGCCGTTTTCAAAGTCGAACTCGCGCTCGTCCCACACGGCGTCCGCCGCGCTGACACCGGCGTGGGTCAGGGCGATCTCGCGGGCCTTTTCCATGGTGATATAGGGGGAGGGCGCGCCGTTTGTTTCGTAGCGCTTGTCATAGTCATCGCCGCCGATGTCCACCACGTCGCTCGTCAGCGCCAGATCGGCCACCAGAGAGGTGACGTCGCGGCTTAAAAGCTCCAGAAAATCGTCATCGGGCAGGGCGGAGCCGGGCTCCACCTGCAGCACGATCTGCCGCTTGCCGGTTTCGGCGTCCTCCACGAAGTAGCCGGCCTTGTAGATGTCGGTCACCAGCTCCCGCAGCACGGTGCTGCAGTCCTTGCCGATGTAGTCGGTGTAGGCACCGGCGATGGCGGTGCCGTCGTCGTTGCGGCCCTCCAGACCGGTGACGAGGCCGTCAGCATTGTAGGCGATGCGGATGGCGGGGTTGACGCTCAGGGTCAGATAGCCCGCGGCGGTGTCGCTGCCGCTGGAGCCGCAGCCGGTCAGAAGGACAGTGAGCAGCACTGCCAGGGAAGAGACCAGCGCGATGAGAGTTGTTCTTCTTTTCATATGGTTGCATCCTTTCTATTGAAAATGGGGGTTTGTGTGCCTGTAGGGATAGGATACGCAGCGAACGGCGCAAAAGCGGGGCCGCGGCGAAAAATTTTTGAAAAAAAGCGGAGGTGCACCGCAGCACACCTCCGTCATGTCAGTCGTCGTCATCATCGTCATCGTCGTCGTCGGGGATTTCCTCCCGATCCGGCGTGACGAGCAGCGTGTGGCTGTCGTAGATCTCCACGGTGACGCCGCCCACGCCCTGACGCAGGGCGGTGCCGTATTGGATAAAGCGGACCTCGTCCGGCGTGTTGATGGTGAACACCACCTTGTCGCCTTCGGACAGGAAGCCCATGGCCATGGCCCGGCCGATCAGCTCACGGGAAACGGTGAGGCTGTCCTTACCCCGTCCGTCGTAGCCCTGCAGCAGCGCCGCGGCGTCGCTGTTCAGGCCCGTCAGCTCCACCACGCTGCCGCGGCTGTTGAGATCCATGCGCACCTCGGGGTTCATGCGCAGCACGATGGAGGACACGGGATACATAAACAGCTGATAGACCAGCAGGCCCAGCAGTAGTGTCAGACAGGCGGCCAGCGCACCGGCGGCGTAGGCCCACGGACTGGCTTTGCGGCGGCGCAGGCGGTGCTGGCGCATCAGAACCGGCTCGGTGACGGTGTCGCCCACCGCGTAGTGCAGGTTGGCGGCCTTGTGGAAGCGGCCGTCCTCGTCCAGCAGGATCACAAAGCTGGGATAGCACTCCATTACGATATATTTCATGCCTTGCCGCCTCCTTTCAGCACTTGATGCAGATGTCCGCGGATGATCTCATAGCCGTTGGTGCAGATCAGTAGCAGCGCCAGCAGATATTTGCGGTGCCGCTCCAGCGTTTTGCGTTCCACGCCGCTGCCCTGTGCCAGCTCACTGAGGGGCAGCTTGCCGGTGCGCACCACCTGCTCGAGAAGGTCGGGCCGGCTCTTGGCGTAGGTGAAAGCTGCGCGGCAGGCCGCCAGCGTGCGCTCCTGACGGGGGCAGTTGTCCGCCACATCGGATAAGGACACGCCGAAGCCCTGCATCTGCTCCGTCAGTTCCCGGATCTCAAAGGCGGTGGCCTCCCGGGTGGCGAGCCGGCCCGCGTGGTCGGCGGGATCGGACAGAGTTTCCAGCAGCGTGCCGTCCTCTTCGCCGTGGGGGGCATCCAGCGAGATGCTTCCCCGGTGGCGCCGCTCGCGCCGGTCATAGTCGATGAGCCGGCTGCGGATCACCGTGGCGGCGTAGGACAGAAAGGCGCCCCGCCCCTTTGCATAGCCGCAGACGGCCTCGTGGAAGGCGATCATGGCGATGCTCAGCTCATCGTCGCTGTCCGTGGGGGGACGGCTCAGGAATTTGGCGGTCTCGGCGCGGATGAAGGGGAGATAGCGCTCGATGAGCCGGTCGGCGGCATAGCTGTCCTGCTGGGCGTCCAGTACCTGCCGGACGATGTCGTGTTCCTTGTGGTGCACAGTCTCACCCTCCTCTCCTTGGGATAGAATACGCAGCGGCGGTGGCAAAAAACGGGGCCGCCGCTTATTTTTTCCATCATAGCGGGAAAAACGCAGGAAGAAAGCGGCAAATGCAACAAAAAAGGACGGCCGAAGCCGTCCTTTTGCGGTTTTATTCCAGTTCCTGTGCCTTGCTGTTGAGCTTGCCGAGGTAGCGGTAGATGCTGGCCTCGCTGCTGCGCAGCTCCCGGGCCACGTAGCTCACCGAGCCCTTGAGGAGGAACACGCCCTTGCGGTTGAGGATGTCCATGATCTCCATCTTTTCGTCCTGCGTCAGGCGGCTCACGTCCACGGGATAGGCGGAGATGACGGAGGAGACGATGCTGGCGGTGGCGCCGGCGATGGAGGTGGGATAGCCGCGGCGCAGCTCGTCCTCAGAGGGATCGTTGTGGTCGGCGATGAGGCTGGTGCCGCTCTCCACACCGGGGGCGATGAGGCCGCCGCACAGGTCCATCACGCGGCCTGCCAGTTCCTCATAGCGGCTGGAATCAAAGTTGATGCACAGAAGGCCCGCCAGCTCGCCGTCGGCGCCCTTGATGAACATGCTGTTGGAGCGCATCTTCTTGCCGTTGGCGGCGGTGGACTCAAAGCTGAGTACGTAGTCCTGTGTCTCGTACATGCGGCCGGCCACAAATTCCAGCATTTTGTTGCTCAGAGGGGAGCCCAGATGGCGGCCCGTCAGTTCGCCGTTGGCGATGGCGATGATGCGGTTGGAGTCATCGGTCAGCTCGTGCAGGGCGATCTCGTAATCGGGGCCGAGAATGTGGCCCAGAAAGTCCACGATGAGTGTGTAATGCCGTTTCAGTTCCTTGTCCATAAAGGCGCCTCCTTGGGTTGTGAGCTGTGCAGAGCCCAACTTTTCAACATTATATATGATAGCACTTTTTGTGACAGATTTCCATATTTTTTGATGAAGAAATTTTGAGGAGAGAAAAGTTTAAAAAAACGGGAGAGGGGTTACCTCTCCCGGGTGTTAGTTTGTAGGGCAAAAGAGAATGGTTTCTTTACGGTGCATTTTTCGTACTTTTAACAAGCTCCTTCTTTATCTCGATACCATTCCCACAACGCGATAATATCTGGCGTGTCTAAACCTGTTGAGCAAAGATATACTGTGGGGATAGAGATTCCTTTATCGCCATAATATCGATCTGCCTTTTCGCTGATTGTCCGGTAGGCATTGTCAGCATATTCGTCCTTGCTCAACGGCGTAATCAGTAGCAGTGTATGATGCAGTCCCCGGGGGACGGTGGAAGAACCCACGAACTTGCAGTCACTCCACCGGAGATATTGCTTCTGAAAAAACCGTTGCTCAGTTACACCGTCCTGATCAATGATAAAGCAAGTAGTCGCATTATCAACAGCAACAAGGACCGAAAATCCACACCATATCAAGGCCATAAGCGCCATCGAAATATAATCCCGCGTCACAGCAGGCGGACTCGCCAAATACCAAATCACGATAATCACTGTTGGAATAGTAAGCCAAAGCAGGCTCTCAATGACAATATCTTTTGCGGGAACCCAAGCTACAATTTTCCCCTCAGCGCGTAGGCGTTGTGCTTCTTGTTTGGTCATGCGCTTTTGCAAAACATGTCACCTCGCATTTCATCCGAACATTAATATCGCGCCCAGGCAAAGTTTATATTTTATTATACCATTCTCACACGGCGGAAGGCAACAAAAACAGGGAAAACAGATGCGGAAATGGAAGAAAAACTCCCTGTTCGTTTTTGAACAAACAGGGAGTTTATAACTTTTAGAACTCGGCGTTACCGACCGTGCGGGGATGCAGCTCCGCCCCACAAAAACACTGGTTTTTGCGGGGACCCCTGCAGGATCAGGCATGCTCGGCGGAAGTGAATTCCGCCTGCGCCAAGGTTTTGCCGGCGGCAAAACGCTTGTACGCGCTTACGCGCGATGCGCGACGTGGAGCATTGGCCTTGCGAAAGGGGGAAGATCTGGCTTAGAACTCGGCGTTGCCCACGGTGCGGGGATGCAGCTCCACGTCGCGGATGTTGCTCACGCCGGTGAGGTACATCACCATGCGCTCGAAGCCCAGACCGAAGCCGGCGTGACGGCAGGAGCCGTAGCGGCGCAGGTCGCAGTACCACCAGTAGTCCTGAGGATCCATGCCCAGCTCCTTGATGCGGGCCTCCAGGATATCCAGGCGCTCCTCACGCTGGCTGCCGCCGATGATCTCGCCGATGCCGGGCACCAGACAGTCGGCTGCGGCCACGGTCTTGCCGTCGTCGTTGAGACGCATGTAGAAGGCCTTGATCTCCTTGGGATAGTCGGTGACGAAGACGGGGCGCTTGAAGATCTGCTCGGTGAGATAGCGCTCGTGCTCGGTCTGCAGATCGGTACCCCACTCCACGGGGAAGTCGAAGTTGGCATTGTTCTTCTGCAGGATCTCCACAGCCTCGGTGTAGGTGACGCGGCCGAAGGCGGAGGAAGCCACCAGCTCCAGACGCTCCTTCAGGCCCTTGTCCACGAAGCTGTTGAAGAAGTTGATCTCGTCGGGGCACTTGTCCAGCACGGTGCGGATGATGTGCTTGACCATAGCCTCCATCACTTCCAGATCGCCGTCCAGATCGCAGAAGGCCATCTCGGGCTCGATCATCCAGAACTCGGCGGCGTGGCGCTGGGTGTTGGAGTTCTCGGCGCGGAAGGTGGGGCCGAAGGTGTAGATGTTGCCGAAGGCCATGGCGAAGTTCTCGGCGTTCAGCTGTCCCGAAACGGTCAGGCTGGTCTTCTTGCCGAAGAAGTCCTGGCTGTAGTCCACACTGCCGTCCTCCAGACGGGGGATGTTGTCCAGATCCAGGGTGGTCACCTGGAACATCTCGCCGGCGCCCTCGCAGTCAGAGCCGGTGATGATGGGGGTGTTGGCGTAGACGAAGCCGCGGCTCTGGAAGAAATCATGCACCGCCCAAGCGGCCACGGAGCGGACGCGGAAGGTGGCGGAGAACAGATTGGTGCGGGGACGCAGATGCTGGATGGTGCGCAGGAACTCCACGCTGTGGCGCTTCTTCTGCAGGGGATAGTCGGGGGTGGACTTGCCCTCCACGGCAATGGCGGTGGCCTTCACTTCCAGCGGCTGCTTGGCGCCGGGGGTCAGCACCACGGTGCCGGTGACGATCAGGGCGGCGCCCACGTTCTGGCCGGCGATCTCCTTATAGTTGTCCAGCTCCTCGGCGCTCATGACCACCTGCAGATTCTTAAAGCAGGAGCCGTCGTTGAGCTCGATAAAGCCGAAGGTCTTCATGTCACGGATGGTGCGTGCCCAGCCGCCGATGGTGACGGTCTGGCCGCCCAGCTGTTCGCTGTCGGCAAAAATGGCCGCAATTTTGGTCAAGTTCATATCTCTCACCTGTTGCTTTTCATATTTTACTGCCCATAGCAGTAACCATTATACAGTAATAACGTATTATAACCCTTTTTCTTCCACTTTACAAGGGGGAATCTTGCACAGGCATATTTTGCTGTGCTATGATGAAAAAAAGCGAAAATCCCCGGTGAGATCTGCGCGGAAAATCTGTCTTGATAGGTGAGGAGGTGAAGCGTATGGAGGATGAGAAGATCATCGAGCTGTACTGGCAGCGTGACGAGCGGGCCATCGCCGCCACGGCGGGGAAATACGGGCCCTACTGCACCGCCATCGCCCGCAGCATTCTGCACAGCCCGCGGGATGAGGAGGAGTGCGTCAGCGACACGTGGCTTGCCGCGTGGAACGCCATGCCGCCCCACCGGCCCAACATCCTCAGCGCCTTTTTGGGGCGGCTGACGCGGAATCTGGCCTTCAACCGCTACACCCGTGACCGGGCGGCCAAGCGGGGCGGCGCCGAGACGGAGCTGGTATTGGACGAGCTTGCCGAGGTGGTGTCCGGTACGGAGGATACGCACAGTGAGGTGGAGCGGCAGGAGCTGGCACGGGAACTGAATGTGTTTTTGAACGCTCTCAGCGCCAAAAAGCGGGCCATCTTTCTGCAGCGGTACTGGTACGCCCACAGCGTGGGCGAAATCGCCGCGCGCTGGGGGATGAAAGAGACGGCCGTTTCCATGACGCTGCACCGCCTGCGCCGGGATCTCCGGCAGCATCTCACGGAAAGGGGTTTTGCGCTGTGACGAAGGAGCAGTTGTTTGAAGTGATCGGCGAGGCAGAGGAAGTTTATGTCCGCGACGCCGCGGAAGGGAAGAAGCACAAGGCCGCATGGGTCAGATGGTGCGCGCTGGCGGCCTGTTTGGCGCTGGCGGTGGGCACGGTGCTGTGGCAAGTGCCGCCCGGAGGGGCCGGTGAGCAGGAGATACCGCCTATTGTGACATACAACGGTGTGGAGTATATGGAGTCGGGCTATGCAAGCTACCGCACGGCTCTCTCCGAACTGCCGGCGGGGTATGTTCTTGCCGGAACCACGGTGATGGGTCAACAGGGTGAGTGTCCGTTTTATGCCAACCCGGAGGAACCTCTGTGGGTCTATGTGTACTGCACGGTTTACAGCACCAACAGCTATGAACCGCCCAAAATGGGATATGTCCGCTTTGTGGATGTGCGTCTGCGCAGCGCTGAGATGATCTGCTATAACGGACAGCTTTACATCGGTATGATGAGCGCCAATCTGTGGAGCAGCGAGAACAACGATGTGGAGCAGGAACTGTACGATGCGCTGGAAGCGGAGTATAGTAAGGCCTTCGAAGGTGAGGCACCGGAGGGGTTTGTCTGTCTGGGAGAGGTGGAATACACCGGCCCCGATACGCTGCCCAGCGGTGAACTGGCAGGCAATATCAAGGCGGTGGTCTGGGCCCATCCCGACCGGCCGGAACTGCTGCTGAAAGAGACTTACTGGCATAGCTTTACGGAGCAGGAAATGCAGGAGACCCGCCATCACGGATTTGAGGTATTTGCCCTTTACACCGGTCCGCTGGCATAAAAATACAAACCAAGGAAAAGCACGCCTGCGGGCGTGCTTTTTTTGTGAAAAAAGTTACGGCAGAAGCCATCTTTCTGTTGACATCCCTATACTGTATGCTATAATAAACATATGATTAAATTCTAAAGTTTTGCTTACGAGGTGAGGGCATGACACAACGGGAACGGCAGATCCTCAACTGGATCAAAGAGAACCCCATGATCTCCCAGCAGGAGCTGGCGGACAAGGCCGGCATCACCCGCTCCAGCGCGGCGGTGCACATCTCCAACCTGATGAAAAAGGGGTACATCTCCGGCAAGGGCTACATCGTCCGCACGGCGCCCTATGTCACGGTGGTGGGCGGCGTGAACATGGACATCGGCGGCAGATCCAATGCACCGCTGGTGGACCGCGACTCCAACCCCGGTCAGGTGCGCATGAGCCTGGGCGGCGTGGGCCGCAACATCGCCCACAACATGGCCCTTCTGGGCGTGGATGTGAAGATGCTGACGGCGCTGGGTGACGACCTGTACGCCCAGAAGATCGGCGCCAGCTGTGCCGAGATCGGCATTGACCTTTCTCACGCGCCGGTGATTCCCGGTGGGCATACCTCCACCTATCTCTTTATCAATGATGCTGACGGCGACATGGCGCTGGCGGTGTCGGACATGGACATCTGCCGCCACATCTCGCCGGAGTTTCTCGCTTCCCGCCGCGCTCTGCTGGACGGCAGCCAGATCGTGGTGGTGGACACCAATATCCCGGAAGAGAGCATCCGCTGGCTTGCCGAAAACTGCCGCGCGCCCCTCTTTGTGGACCCTGTGTCCACCATCAAGGCCGAGAAGCTCCGCGGTGTGCTGGGCGCCATCCACACCCTCAAGCCCAACCGTATGGAGGCTGAGCTCCTCTCCGGCGTGGCCATCCGGGACGCCGAGAGCCTGCGCCTGGCGGCCAGAAGGCTGCTGGACACCGGCATGCACCGCGTGTTCATCTCTCTGGGCGGTGACGGCGTCTATGCCGCCGACCGCACCACCGGCACCGAGGTGCAGCTGCCGGTGATGGAGGCAGAGATGGTCAACACCACCGGCTGCGGCGACGCTTTCATGGCAGCCATCGCCTGGGCCTACCTGCAGGGCACCGACCTTGCCGATACCGCCCGCTGCGGTCTGGCCGCATCTGCCATCGCCATGGAGAGCGCCGACACCATCAACAGTTCGCTCAGCGCCGACGCGGTGCGGCAGGGGCTGCGCGAATAACACAAGATAATCAATAAAACAAACAATATATACGACGAAATTGGAGGAAACGAACATGCTCAACAAGTATCTGGACATCGCTCCCGAAGTCAAGGCCGCTCTGGATGAGGGCCGTCCCGTGGTGGCTCTGGAGTCCACCATCATCTCCCACGGTATGCCCTATCCCCAGAACGTGGAAACCGCTCTGAAGGTGGAGGAGATCATCCGCGAGTGCGGCGCCGTGCCCGCCACCATCGCCATCATCGGCGGCCGCCTGAAGGCCGGCCTGAGCCATGAGGAGATCGACTATCTGGGCAAGACGGGCCTCGCTGTCACCAAGGCTTCCCGCCGCGACCTGCCCATCCTGGTGGCCAAGGGCGTGGACGGTGCCACCACCGTTGCTACCACCATGATGATCGCCGCCATGGCCGGCATCAGCGTGTTCGCCACCGGCGGTATCGGCGGCGTACACCGCGGCGCCGAGGTGACCATGGACATCTCCGCCGATCTGGAAGAGCTGGCCGAGACCCCCGTGATGGTGGTCTGCGCCGGTGCCAAGTCCATTCTGGACCTGGGCCTGACGCTGGAGTATCTGGAGACCAAGGGCGTCACCGTGCTGGGCTACGGCACCGAGGAGCTGCCCGCCTTCTACACCCGCAAGAGCGGCTTCGGCGTGGACTACCGCATGGACACCGCCGAGGAGATCGCCAAGGCCTTCCACGTCAAGCGCGCCCTGGGTCTGCGCGGCGGCATGCTGGTGACCAACCCCATCCCCGAGGAGTACTCCATGGACGCCGACGTCATCAACACCGCCATTGAGAAGGCTGTGGCCGAGGCTGAGGAGCAGGGCATCCACGGCAAGGCCACCACCCCCTTCCTGCTGGCCAAGATCAAGGAGATCACCGGCGGCAGCTCTCTGGATTCCAACATCCAGCTGGTGTTCAATAACGCCCGTCTGGCCGCTGCCGCTGCTGTGGAGCTGGCCAAGCTGAGCAAGTAATGAAGCCGGTCATTCTTGCCGCCCTTGTGTATCTGGCCCTTGTCAATGTGATCGCCTTTGCAGTTTACGGCGCGGATAAGCGCCGGGCGAAGAAGGACAAGCGCCGCGTACCGGAGAAGACCATCTTCCTGCTGGCCCTCATCGGCGGCAGCGTGGGCGCGCTGGCGGGTATGTATACCTTCCGCCACAAGACGCGCCACTGGTACTTCGTGTGGGGTATTCCGGCCATTCTGGCGGTGCAGATCGCCCTTGCTGTGTGGCTGACGGCGCAGAAGTGAATACAGGGTGTTATTTTGTCGAAGAATATTGCAAAGCGTAAAAAAACCGCTCCCCAAACGGGGAGCGGTTTTTTATACTTCATCGTCGATATAAGTCAGCACGTCAGTTACCTGACAGTGCAGTAGGCGGCACAGCGCATCCAGCGTGTTGGTGGAAACGGACTCGCCGGCTTTCAGGCGGCGGATGGTGGAGCTGCTGATGCCGCCCTTGACCTGCAGGGTATAGGTGGTGGCCTTCTGCCGCCGCATGGTCTCCCACAAGGGGGCGTAAGAAATCATCCGCTTCACCTGCCTTTCCGCTTGACATATCTCTATTATTGCCTATTATGTAAGCAGAGTGTTATAGGCAATAATGCCTATATAAGAGTGGAGGGATTCGATGTATCGGAAGATGTATATTCAGCTTTTCAATGCGGTCACGGACAGTCTGGAGGAGATGCAGGCGCAGAACTTTGGCCGGGCGCAGGAGATCCTGGTTGCCGCGCAGCAGCGCTGCGAGGAGATCTACATGGATGCCGAAGATGAAGAAGAACAATAAAAAATCGCTCCCCGTGTGGGGAGCGGTTTTTTCATGTTTAATCCACCGATTTCATGGATTCCACCATGTTGATCTTCTTGAGGCGGAAGTGCATGATGAAGTTGACGAAGAAGGAGAAGGCAAAGGTCAGCACCACGGCCATGACGAAGCTGGGGGCGTAGATGTGGCGGCCGAACATGATGCTGTCTACCTCCGCGGTGGAGACCACAAACCTTGTCAGCACCACGCCCAAACCCATGCCGATGCCGGTGCCGAGGATGGTGAGGAGGATATTCTCCCGGTAGATGTAGGCCGAGACCTCGCCGTCGTAGAAGCCCAGCACCTTCAGCGTGGCGATCTCACGGGTGCGCTCGGTGATGTTGATGTTGGAGAGGTTATACTGCACCACAAAGGCCAGCAGACCGGCCGACACGATGATGAGGGCCACCACGTAGCCCAAGTTATCGGTGATGCCGGTGAACTGCTCCAGCACGTCCAGCACGGCGGACACCATCTGCACCGAGGTCCCTGCCAGCAGCTCCTCCTTGAAGTGCTGCATGTCGGCGCCCTCGGTCAGGTGGAGGATGACGCTGTTGTACTCCGGCGCGGCGCCGAAGATGGCGCGGTAATATTCCTCGGAGAGATAGAGGAAGTGATCGGCGTAGTTTTCGGCAATGCCGGTAATGGTCAGCTCGTAGGCGTTGTGGTCGCTGTCCCGGACGGTGACGGTGCCGCCTACCTCAAGGCCCAAGAGAATGGCCAGCTTCTCCGTCACCACGGCGCCCTCCCGCTGGGGGGTGATGACCTCGCCGCTCTCGCGGTTCTGGAGCTGGATGTAGTCGGTGAGACGGGCGTAATCGCGGGAGACGGTGACGTTCACCTCATAGTCCTTCTCCGTGCCCACGGCGTGGAGGGTCTGGCGGGCCTGGGGCATCCAGTCGGCCACCAGAGCGTGGCTTTCGAGGAAATCGTAGATCTCCTGCCGCTCCTCGTCTGTCTCCACGCTGAAGCCGGCGAGAAGATCATAGTGGAACACGTTTTCAAACTGGCAGCGGACGATGTCGTCAATGGCGTCCTGCAGGCCGTAGCCGGTGAGTACCAGCGCGGCACAGCCGGCGATGCCGATGAGTGTCATGCACACCCGCTTGCCGTAGCGGAAGAGGTTGCGGGCCGTCACCTTATAGCTGAAGGACAGGCGGCTCCACAGCGGCTTCACGTACTCCAGCGGGATGCGCTTGCCGGCGGCGGGCGCCTTGGGCCGCATGATGGTAGCGGGGGTCTCCCGCAGCACGCCGCGGCAGACGAAGTAGGTCACCAGTCCCACGCACAGCAGTGCCACGGCGGCGCAGCCGGCGGCAACGCCCATGTGGAACGGCGTGGAGGGCGCGGGCAGGTCATACATCATGCAGTAGGCGGTGATGATGACCGTGGGGAAGATCCGGAAGCCTGCCGCAAGACCGATAGCGCAGCCCAAGGCGGTGGCGCTGAGGGAGTAGAACATATACTTGCGGCGGATGCGTCCGTCGCTGTAGCCCAGGGCCTTGAAGGTGCCGATCTCGGTGCGGTGCTCCTCCACCATGCGGGCCAGGGTGGTCATGCACACCAGCGTGGCCACCGCCAGGAAGAACACGGGGAACACGGCGGAGATGTTGTCCATGCGGTCGGCATCGTCAGAAAACTCGCGGAAGCCCGGCTGGGCCTCGGCGCGGTCGTAGATATACCACTTGGCGGGGGAAAGGTCGGCCAGCGTCCGCTGGGCGTCGCCCAGTTTACGCTGGGCACGGGCCAGCTCCTCTTCGCCCTCGGCGATCTTTTCCCGGGCGTCGGCGGCCTCGCGCAGGAACTCGGCCTCGCCCTCTAAGAGTTCCGCTTCGCCCTTTTCCAGTTCATCGCGGGCGGCGCCCAGCTGCTGCTGTCCGGCGGACTGGGCCTGATCCAGCTGCTGCTTGCCCTCATCCAGCTGCCGCTTGGCGTCATCCAGCTGGGCCTTGAATTCCTTGAGTTGGGCCTCCGTTTCGTCCAGCTGCTGCTTGGCCTCATCGATCTGGGCGCGGCCGTCGGTGATCTTGGCCTTCATAGCGGTGAAATAGTCGGTGAGTGCGGCGTGGGCGGCGGCCACGCGCTCCGGCGTGGCGGTGGAGTAGGGGGCCCCGTCGTACATCATGTCGCCAAAGCCCATGGAGCTGCCGTTTTCATCGGGGAAACGGTTCATGTCCGGCGTGATGGCGGTGGCGTGATACTGCAGCGTGGCCCAACCGGCGGGCGTGGAGGTGTCCAGCGCTTCCATCATGGAAAGGCGGGCGTGGAGCGTGTTGTAGCTCAGCTCCAGCAGGGGGAGCTGCTGCTCGGCCTGGGAGAGTGTTTTTTCCTGCTCTTTGAGCTGCGCCCGACCGTCCTCGTACTGGGCGTAGTAGTCCTCGTACTGGGCAAGGCCCTCTTCATAGGCCTCGCGGGAGGAGGAGAGCTGCTCACGGCCGGCGGCGATCTCATTGCGCAGGGTGTTTTCGCCCTTCTCCAGCTCGGCGCGGCCGTCTTCCAGCTTTTTGCGGGCGTCCTCAATGGCCTTCTGGGCGTCGAGGAGCTGCTGCTTGGCGTCTTCCAGCTCGGCCCGTCCCTCTTCCAGCTGCTGCTGGCCGTCGGCGATCTGCTCGGTCAGGTAGAGGCGCATCTCCTCCATGCGGGGCACAGCGCGGTCGTCGGCGATCCGCTCCAGCGCTTCACGCAGCGGCTCAAGGGAGGGGAGGTAGCCCTCATCGTAGCAGGCAAATTCCCGGGCGGGAGCGTAGGTGATGGAAAGCTGGGTGTAGAAATCGGACTTGAAGTTGCCCTCGGGGATATAGAGCCAGGCGTCCAGCGAGCCGTCGCCGATGGTGGTGGCACCGCGCTTGGTCATGTCGATGTACAAAGGGGAGTTGGCCACGCCCACCACGGTGAAAACCGTGTTTTCCAGCGTGTCAGAGAGATCGTCGCCCTCCTTGGCGGCGCGGAGCGTCAGGGTGCTGCCCACGTCGAAGCCGAATTTATCCCGGATGTTCTGGTCGATGACGCACTCATTATCGTACTTGGGGGCGCGGCCCTCCAGGATCCGCAGCCGGTTGAGGTAGGCCTCGTTGCCGTGCCACGGGTTTTCCGGCAGGGAGAGGACGTGGGTGAGGAAATTATCCGGCGAGATGGTCAGGCAGTCCACAAAA
>SVMH01000055.1 GCA_015067525.1 Oscillospiraceae bacterium
CGCCCCCTGTACGCCTCCAAGGCCAACTGCTTCAAGCGCATCTATGAGATCATGCGCGAGGAGAACATGGGCATCGATGTGGTGTCCTCCGGCGAGATGTACACCGCCATTCAGGCCGGTTACGACCTGTCCCGCGCCTATTTCCACAGCAACAACAAGACCGACGCCGACATCGCCTACGGTATGGACAACGGCATCGGCTACTTCGTGGCTGACAACGTGGAAGAGATCAAGGCCATCGAGGCCGAGGCCGGTCGCCGCGGCATCAAGCAGAAGGTCCTGCTGCGTCTGACCCCCGGCATCGATCCCCACACCTACGAGGCTATCGCCACCGGTAAGGTGGACTCCAAGTTCGGCTCCGCCATCGAGACCGGTCAGGCCGAGGAGATCACCGTGTTCACTCTGGCTCAGCCCCACGTGGAGCTGATGGGCTTCCACTGCCACGTCGGTTCTCAGGTGTTCGGTGAGGACATCTTCGAGCGCGCTGCCGTTGTTATGCTGGAGTTCATCGCCGACATGAAGGCCAAGCACGGCTACATGGCTCCCCAGCTGGATCTGGGCGGCGGTTACGGCGTGCGTTACGTGGAGTCCGATCCCTATCTGGATGTGGACACCAAGGTCGGTCAGGTGGCTGCCGCCATCAAGGAGGCCTGCGCCCGCCTGAACATCGAGATGCCCGAGATCCACATGGAGCCCGGCCGCAGCATCGTGGCCGCTGCCGGTATGACCCTGTATACCTGCGGCACCGTGAAGAAGATCCCCGGCTACAAGAACTACGTGTCCATCGACGGCGGTATGCCCGATAACCCCCGTTTCGCTCTGTACGGCTCCAAGTACACCTGCCTGGTGGCCAACAAGATGAACGAAGCGTGCGACTTCGTGGCCTCCATCGTGGGCCGCTGCTGCGAGAGCGGCGACATCATTCAGGAGGGCGTCAGCGTTCCTTCCAGCGTGGCCGCGGTGACATCGTTGCCGTCTGCACCACCGGCGCTTACAACTACTCCATGGCTTCCAACTATAACCGCCTGCCCCGCGCTCCCATTGTCATGCTGCGCGGCGGCAACGAGAGCTACGTGGCCGTCCGCCGCGAGTCCTTCGCCGATCTGTGCGCCAACGACCTGTAAGCAAAACAATAAAAAAGGAGACACGTTTCCATGGCTTTTGGTATCAACAAGCTGGAGCTGGTCAAGCCCACTCCGCTGGAATACATGCCCGCGCTGTCTGCCGAACTGGGCATTGAGCTGTACATCAAGCGCGACGATCTGACCAGCTGGGGCGCCGGCGGCAACAAGCTGCGCAAGCTGGAGTATCTGGTGGCCGATGCGCTGGAGCAGGGCGCCACCATGCTGGTGACCGAGGGCGGCGCACAGACCAACCACGGCCGCCTGACGGCCGCTGTGGCGGCCAAGTACGGCCTCAAGTGCGCCATCGTCATGATCGACGAGTACCCCGGCGAGGTGTCCGCCAATATCCTGCTGGACCGCATCATGGGCTGCGACCTGATCCTCAAGGCCGATGACGGCACCGATGAGCACGAGCAGTTTGCAAAGCTGTGCGCGCAGGTCATCGCCGAGTACGAGGCCAAGGGCGAGAAGGTGTATTACATCCCCATGGGCGGCAGCAACGCGCTGGGTGCCCTGGGCTACTATGACTGCGCCGTGGAGCTGACCGATCAGGCCCGCGGTCTGGGTCTGGGCGATGCCCGCGTCATCGACGCGGTGGGCTCCATGGGTACCTACATGGGCCTGTACTGCGGCCTGAAGAACGAAAACTCCCCCCTGCGCCTGACCGGTATTGCCATTTCTCCCTTCGGCGAATACAAGGAAAAGCGGATCGTGGAGTATTTCCGGGAAATGAAGGAAAACTACGGCCTGTCCATCGACGCGGCGCGCGAGGACTTTGACATTGTCAAGGACTACACCCGCGGCGCCTACAACAATGTGTGCCGCGAAGTGCGCGACGCCATCTGCTATGTGGCCCAGAAGGAAGCGGTGCTGTTGGATCCCTGCTACACCGGCAAGGCCTTTGCCGGCCTCATGGAAATGGTGAAGTCCGGCGCCATCGCTCAGGGCGAGAAGGTCATCTTCCTCCATACCGGCGGTTTCCCCGGCCTGTATACGCCTCACCACCGCAAGGCCTTTGAGGCGGATCTGGAAGCGGGCATCCGCATCATTGAATAACTGACATCGGTATCACCTACCTTAAAAAATGGGAAAGAGCGGCACCCCCGGCAGGGTGCCGCTCTTTCACGCTTGACGGGAAAGGACAACGTCCTTTTCCGTTATTTCTTTTTTGCTGCCGCTTCGCGCTCACGGCATACAGCTGCCCAGCTGGGGATGCCCTTGAGGATCTCGGCCATATCGGCCAGTGCGGCGGGGATATCGATGTTCTGGGGGCAGACACGGGCGCAGGCGCCGCAGCCGATGCAGGCGGAGGGCAGCTTCTCCGGCGGCAGGGCCTCGATGCGCATGCCCAGCAGGAACGAAGGGGTCACCTTCAGGTCGTTGTAGAAGCCCAGCAGGGTGGGGATGTCCAGCTCCATGGGGCAGCCGTCGCAGCAGTAGCGGCAGGCGGTGCAGGGCACGGAATTTTTCAGTCCTTCGGCAACGCTGAGAATGAGGGCGTTCTCCTCCTCGCTGAGGGGACGGGGGGCTTCAAAGGTTTTGACGTTGTCCATCATCTGGGCGGTGTTGGACATGCCGCTGAGCACCATGGTCACGCCGTCGATGCCCTGCAGCCAGCGGAAGCACCAGGCGGGGATGGACTCGCCGGGGCGGCGGGCCTTCAGCGCAGCTTCGGAGCCTTCGGAGAGCTTGGCCAGCTTGCCGCCGCGGACAGGCTCCATGACCCAGACGGGGATGTTGTGTTTTGCCAGCAGCTCACACTTGCCGCGGGCGTCCTGCAGCGTCCAGTCCAGATAGTTCAGCTGGATCTGGCAGAATTCCATATGCTCACCGCAGTAGTCCAGGAACTTTTCCATGGTGGGGATACTGCCGTGGGTGGAGAAGCCCAGATGCTTGATGCGGCCCAGACGCTTCTGCTCCAGGAAATAGTCCAGGATGCCCCACTGGGGATCCATATAGGTCTCGATGGACTTTTCGTACACGTTGTGCAGGAGATAGAAGTCAAAATAATCCACGCCGCACTTTTCCAGCTGCTCTTCAAAAATAGCGGCAGGCGTGTAGGGACTGGCTGGATCGTAGGGGCTGACGATCTGGTGGCCGGGATATTTGTCGGCCAGATAGAAGCTCTCGCGGGGGTAGTTTTTCAGCACGCGGCCGATGACACGCTCGGAATTGCCCTGGTGATAGGGGTAGGCGGTGTCGAAGTAATTGACGCCGTGCTCGATGGCATAGGCGGTCATCTCCGCTACCTGTGCTTCGTCGATGGTGGCGCCATCGGCCAGCAGGGGCAGACGCATGGTGCCAAAACCCAGCATGGAGAGCTTTAAATCCTGAAACTGTTTGTAGATCATGGTTGTCTCCTCCTTTTAGTTGTTCTTGCGGCGGACAAAGCGGATCTGGCACACATCGTCGCCCCGGGCGATGGTGGCGGGCAGGTCCAGCTCGCAGCCAAAGCTCTCGGCGATGCCGCGGTCGCCGCACATGGCGTGATCGCACAGCAGTCGGATCTCCTCGTCGCTGCAGCCCTGCTTCTGCCACGCCTTCACCAGCGGGCAGTAATGGAAATCGATGTCCAGATTGTCGTCGGTGCAGCGCTTGATATCCATCTCGAAAACCCACTGGGCGGGCTTGGTGAAGAGCGTCTTTTTCAGACCCTTCAGAGAGTCGCCGCCACCGGCTTTGGCGCGCAGATTGCCGCCCTGATACAGGCCGCAGCGGCGGATGGCAGCGGGGGCATAGTCCTGCGGGGCAAGGCCTTTCTTGGCGGCCTCGTCACACAGCAGGTACATCCACAGCGCGCGGTGCTCCAGCTGCTCGCGAATGGCCACGATGAGGGGATTGCGGATTTTGGGTTCGTTTTTGATGCTGCTCATATCATCACGCTCCTTTTGTGTTGATTATAACACAACATTGGCGGTAAACCAAGAACAATGATGAACGGCCGGCCATCTTTTCGGCCGTTCGTGAATTGCCTTTTGCCGTGGACTATGGTACACTATACATATACTCGGGTGAAGCACCCATTTTTGGAAAGTGAGCCATTATGATCGTATCCTGGGAGATCACCATCCCGCACCTCAGCGGCGACGAGCCCCGTCGGGCCTACGTCTATGTGCCGGAGGACTGGGATGATGCCGAAGAGCGCCGCTATCCGGTGTTGTATATGTTTGACGGACAGAATGTCTTTTTTGATGACGACGCCACCTACGGGAAAAGCTGGGGCATGGCGGATTTCGCCGAATACACCGACCTGCCCATGATCGTGGCGGCGGTGGAGAGCAACCGCGGGCCCAACGGCGAGCGGCTGAGCGAGTATTCCCCCTTCACCGTCCGTGAGCCGGGTTTGGGCGGCTATGTGGTGGGCCGGGGCCGCGCCACCATGGAGTGGCTGGTCAGCGAGTTCAAGCCCATGATCGACGCCGAATTCCCCACGCTGCCGGACAGGGAGCACACCTTCATCGCCGGCAGTTCCATGGGAGGTCTCATGAGCCTGTACGCTGTGACGGAGTATAACCATGTCTTTTCCCGCGCGGCCTGCCTGTCGCCCTCGGTGTGGTTTGCAACCGACCGGCTGGATCGGCTGCTGCGCACGGCGGAGCTGGATGAGAACACCGTGATCTATATGGACTACGGCTCCAACGAGATGAAGTTCCACCCCAACATGAAAAAGCAATTTGCCCGGGTCACCCAGCGGCTTCTGGAGCGGGACGTCCATCTGGTGTCCCGCATCGTCCCCCGGGGCGATCACTGCGAGGCCTGCTGGGAAAAGCAGCTGCCCCTCATCACGGAAGTGCTGCTGTATGACCTGGAGGAAGAATAAAGGAGGACACCCCATGCAGACACGCTATTTCAAAGAGTACAGCCCCATTCTGGGCCGGGACATGGAGTGCAAGGTCTACGGCCACGCGGGGCGGCCGGTGCTGTTCATCCCCTGTCAGGACGGCCGGTTTTTCGATTTTGAGAACTTCCATATGGACGACGTATTCGCCCCCTGGATCGAGAGCGGTCAGGTGATGGTCATCTCCATCGACACCATGGACGCCGAGACCTGGTCCGGCAAGGGCGAGGCTTTCAGCCGCATCCGCCGCCACGAGCAGTGGATGTGCTACATCACCAACGAGGTGGTGCCCTTTATCCGGGAGATCGCCGGACGCGGGGACATCATCGCCTTTGGCTGCAGTCTGGGCGCCACCCACGCGGTGAACCTGTTCTTCCGCTTCCCCGACGAGTTCACGGGTTTGCTGGCCCTCAGCGGCATCTACACCGCCGAATATGGCTTTGGCGGCTACATGGACGAGGTGGTCTACCGCAATTCCCCCGTCCACTACCTGAGCAACATGGCGGCTGACCATCCCTATGTGGAGAAGTATAACCGCAACCAGGGCATCATCTGCGTCGGTCAGGGCGCCTGGGAAGAGGTGTCCACCACCCGCATTCTCGATGAGCTGTTCCGGGAAAAAGGCATCGACGTGTGGGTGGATTACTGGGGCTATGATGTGAACCACGACTGGCCCTGGTGGTATAAGCAGGCGGCTTATTTTATGCCCAAGCTGCTGGAGGGCTGAGCCCCATTACATATCGAAGGAGAGAGAATTTCATGAAAAATGTGGTATTTATTTCCCCCAATTTTCCCACCAACTACTGGCAGTTCTGCCGTGAGCTGCGCAACAACGGCCTGAACGTGCTGGGCGTGGGCGACCAGCCCTACGACGACCTGATGCCGGAGCTGCGCGCCAGCCTGACCGAGTACTACAAGGTCAGCTCTCTGGAGAACTATGACGAGGTCTACCGCGCCGTGGCCTTCTTCATCCACAAGTACGGCCGCATCGACTGGCTGGAGAGCAACAACGAGTACTGGCTGGAAAAGGACGCAGCTCTGCGTACCGATTTCCACATCACCAGCGGCTTCCAGACGGAGGACATGCCCCGCATCAAGTATAAGTCCAGGATGAAGGAGTACTATCAGCGCGTGGGTATCCCCACCGCCCGGTACCACCTGGTCACCGACGACATCGCGGCCTGCCGCGCCTTCCTCAATACCGTGGGCTATCCCGTGGTGGTCAAGCCCGACAACGGCGTGGGCGCCGCCGCCACCTATAAGCTGAAGAACGACGAAGATTTGGAAGCGTTCATGGCTTTCCGTCCCGCCGGCGTCTCCTACATCATGGAGGAGTTCGTCAACGCCGAGGTCAACTCCTACGACGCCATCATCGACTCCAACGGTGAGCCCATTTTCGAGACCGGCAACGTGACTCCCATGTCCGTAATGGACATCGTCAACAACAACGACAACTCCATCTACTACATCGTCAAGGACCTGCCCGAGGACACCCGCGCCGCCGGCCGCGCCACGGTGAAGAGCTTCGGTGTGAAGAGCCGCTTCGTCCACTTTGAGTTTTTCCGCCTCAATGAAGATCACGAGGGTCTGGGCAAGAAGGGTCAGATCATGGCGCTGGAGGTCAACATGCGCCCCTGCGGCGGCTTTACGCCCGATATGATCAACTTCGCCCACAGCACCAACGTCTATAAGATCTGGGCCGACATGATCGCCTTCGACCACAGCGAGAAGGAAGTGGGCGAGCACCAGTTCTGCGCCTTTGCCGGCCGCCGCGACGGCAAGAATTTCAAGCTGGATCACGACGCGCTGATGGCTAAGTACGCCGATCATATGCGCATGGCCCAGCGCATGCCCGACGCCCTCTCGGGCGCCATGGGCAACCAGATGTACGTGGCCACCTTCCCCACCCGCGAGGAAATGGACGCGTTCTACGTAGACGCTGTGGCCTGCGAATAATGTAGGATAAAAAAGGAGGACGCATGGTATCATGCGTCCTCCTTTTTTGTCTTACAAAATTTCCATCTCCCGCAGCTTTTGCAGGAACTCGGCGGTATCGGCGCGGGCGGTGGCTTCGTCCACCTCGTACTCGGCCAGCACAGCAGCCACCAGCGCGTCCTCATCTGCGGCGGCGGGGATGCGGTCCCACAAAAAGGCGCCCAGCTCGTTGAGTGCGAACAGGCCGTTATTCTCCAGCACCGTGCCGCCCACCGGCACCAGAATCACATCGCCGGCGATCTCGCGGCGGATCAGTTCTTTTCGGATCTTCATCTTTTCTCCCTTTCTTCCTGCATCTGGGCTGTGCAGCGCACCGTTTCTCTCGTCTTGCGGCAGATATACGCCGGCACGCCGTCAAACCGGCCCGTCTCCGTATAGCACACAGCGGCGCACACGCCGCACACGTCCTTGTAGCTGCAGCTTGTGCACTCCTTCGGCGTACGGATGGCAGCCGTGGCCTCGCGCAGCTGCTGCCACGCCGCGTCAAAGCCGATCTCCAGCGGACGCACCACCGGCTCGGTCATCATGCCGCAGGGCAGCATACGGCCGTCCCAGGTCATCCAGAAGCTGGTGGAGCCGGCGCGGCACTGCACGCCCTCCCCCTCTTCCATGGGGCAGCCCTCCGGTGCATCGGCAATGAGCTTCGTCATGTTCTCCGCCCTCTGGCGGAACTCCTCCGCGCTGAAGCGGATGGCATCCCACGCCACGCTGCACGCTGCCGCCTCCTCGGCGCTGAGCCGGTTGCCGCAGCCGTACTGCTCGCCGTTGACGCGGATGGAGGGGTACATATAGCTGGAGGCCTTCACATTCACATCCAGCTCCACCGCATCACGATAGATCTGCTCGATGTCCTGCAAATTATAGGGCGTGATGGAGAGGTTGAGGCTCACATCCACACCCGCCTTGCGCAGCGCCCGGATATTCTCCTTCACCTGCTCATACACGCTGCGGCCGCACATATTCTGGTACGTCTCGTTGCTGCCGCCGTAGAGGGAGATATTGAACCGGCTGGGGGGATCGGCCAGAAACCGCTCCAATATCTCGCCGCGGATGAGAGAGCCGTTGGAGTTGATGGAAATGAGAATGCCCATCTCCTTCATGCCGTCATAGATCTCAAAGAAGTCGCGGCGCACCAGCGGCTCGCCGCCGGTCAGCAGGGCGAACACCATGCCCCTGTCTCGGGCCTCTTTAGCGATCTGCAGCCACTGCTGTGCCGTCAGTTCGCCGCCCTGCCGACGCACTTCATCTTCGCTCAGGTGCACGTAGCACATGGGGCAGTTGAAGTTGCATCTTGCCGTCAGCTCAAAGTTGCCGGCGATGGGCAGGCCCAGCCGGCGGCCCCTGGCATGGAGATAGGTGGCGATACGGGGCTCCGTATTGGTTTTTTGCACGGTCCTCACCTGCTTTCCAGCATGTTTTCCAAAGCCTGCACCGCCGATTCGTCCGGCGTGCAGGGCAAATAATAGACAGGGATCTCCTCCACGATACGCTGCACCAGATCGGCAGCGCGGGAGATATCCGCCTTATCCCACGTATTGACGCTGCAGCCCTCCCAGATACAACGGAAGGACTCGTAGCCCCGCAGGGGGCGGATGGTGGTCTGGGGCGCCTGCGCCAGATAGACAATGGCGGCCAGAGACAGCGTTTCATTGCGGCAGTACTCGCTGCTGCCGGCGAAGGGGATGCCGCAGGCCATGACGCCGTCTTCCGTCACGCGGATAGCGGCTCGGTCACCGTTGATGATCTCGGCGCCGCGATGCTTGCGCCACAGCTCCGCCTGCGTGGACTTACCGGTACCGGAGGGCGCCGTAAAGAGGATGGCGCGGCCCTGATGCGCAATATACGAGCAGTGGAACACCACGCCGCCCTGTTCCAGCACCAGATGCTCGGCCATGATGGCGTTGAGCACCGTTTTGGCGGTGATACCGGTGGGATAGACACTTTCCTTCACTTCCACCGCGTGGTCATAGCCGCAATGTCCGGCGCGCAGGGTGGCACTTTTCCACTCGCCGCCGATGGCGTTGACATAGCGCACGCCCTCATAGACGGCCAGGGCGCCTTCAGAGGCCAGCAGCTTCCCTTCCGGTGCGCTCAGCTCCGCCACACGCTGAAAGGTGAAGCGGTGGGGCTTTGTTACGCAGTCCGTGCGGAAGGGTGCAAGATGCCGGTCCTCTTCATACATGATCTCGTCCGGTGCGGACACGGAAAGCTCCACACCGGCGAATCGGTAATACTTCTCCATAGCTTACTCCGCCACGGTGACGAACAGCACCTCGCTGCCGTTAAGACGGAAGTGCTCCGTCATGCCCTGCTTCAGCTCGCCGGCCTTCAGGCCGCCGCTGATGCGGGCGCGGTAGGTGATGCCGCCGTAGAGGAGGCCGTCCTTTGCCGCGTTCTTATAATAGACCACCACATCGCCGGCGATATCGCTTTGGGAGATATTGCGCACATTCATGCCGCCGGAAAGGCCCTGCACCTCAATGCGCTCCGCCTGCAGAGACGGCTCACTTACGAAGAAGGCCACGCTTTCGGCCATGGTGGCGGTATAGCTGGCGCTCTGGCTATACTCCGTCTTATCCTGTGCCAGCAGCACCACGCTGCGGCCGGGCAGCAGGGCGGTAAGGGTGAAGAGGATGTCCTTCTCGCCGTCATGGAGCTTGAGCTGGGCGTATTCCACGGCGCGCTCACCGTCGTTGCGGACGATGCACATAAGGACGCCGGAGACCAGCTCATCGCTGCCGTCCTCCATATACATGCCGGTATAGGGGCCGATATCCACCACCGTCAGGCCGGAGCCCACGTTGATGGAGAGGCTGCCGGTATAGCCGGGGGTCTCGCCGTCGTTGTCCGGCGCTTTCTCGCCGCCGCCCCACACCAGCGCGGCGGCCAGCACGAAGGTCAGCACCACGCAGCCCAGC
>SVMH01000056.1 GCA_015067525.1 Oscillospiraceae bacterium
CGTCACCTCCCCCGGCGGCCACGGCATCGTGGGCAAGGACGACGTGGTCTTTGCCGGCGGCAGCTACGAGATTACCTGCGCCTCCCACGGCGTGGACGCCAACGACAGCGTCCGCATCACCGGCGCTGACTTTACTGTGGCATCCGGTAAGGACGCCATCCATGCCGAGAACACGGATGACGCTTCCCTCGGCTTCGTCTATATCGAAAACGGCACCTTCCTCCTCAGCGCTGAGGGCGACGGTATCAGCGCCGGCGCCACGATGCAGATCAAGGGCGGCAGCTTTGACATCACCTGCGGCGGCGGCAGCGAAAACGGCGCCAAACAGTCCTCCGACAACTGGGGCGGCTTCGGCGGCGGTATGATGCCCGGCGGTATGGGCGGCGGCAAAGGTCCCGGCAACAAGGGCGGCCCCGGCGGTATGTCCTTCGGCAGCGTCACCGCCGACACTTCCGAGGACAGTACCAGCATGAAGGGCATCAAATCCGGCGGAGATATGACGATTTCCGGCGGCATCTTTGTCGTTGATTCGGCGGACGATGCTGTCCACTCCAATGCCAGCCTTACGGTCTCCGGCGGCAGCTTCACCGTTGCCACCGGTGATGACGGCTTCCACGCCGAGGAAAACCTGACCATTACCGATGGAACCGTCTCCATTACCGAGAGCTATGAGGGTTTGGAGGGCCTGCATATCACCGTCAGCGGCGGGGAGATCTGCCTCAGATCCTCCGACGACGGCATCAACGCTGCCGGCGGCACCGACCAGAGCGGCAGCGGTGGACGCGACCAGTTCGGCGGAATGGGCGGCCCCGGTGGTATGGGTGGTATGGGCAGCGGCAGCGGCTCCATCACCATCTCCGGCGGCGAGATCTCCATAAACGCCTCCGGTGACGGTATCGACGCCAACGGCACGCTGACCATCTCCGGCGGCTGCACCGTGGTCTGCGGCCCTACCCAGGGTGACACGGCGGTGCTGGACTATGACCGCAGCGCCATCATCACCGGCGGCACCTTCATCGGCACCGGCTCGACCATGATGGCCCAGACCTTCTCCGAAGGCAGCACACAGGGCGTCTTTGCCGTCACCTGCGGCAGCCAGCAGGCGGGCAGTACCATCACGCTGCAGAACGCTGCGGGCGAAACGGTCATCGACTATACCCCCGACCTGCCCTTCGGCCTGGTGATCCTCTCCAGCGCCGATATTGTGGCAGGGGAGAGCTATACCATCACCGTGGGTCAGGCCAGCGGCACTTTCGAAGCAAACTGAATTCCGTAAAGCACCGAGCGGCACGACCACCTGCCGCTCGGTGCTTCTTTCTTGTGAAAAAGTTGACGGAAAGGAAGATAGGTATCGTGAAAAAGTTGACGGGAGCGGCAGAAAAAGGTATAATGCAGCCATAATGTCATGGTGGGAGGATAGACCCACCGCCTAAATTAAAAACGAGAAAGGACGACAAGCTATGGATCAGAAGTATGAAGCCTTGTTTACCCCCTGGAAGGTGGGTAATGTGGAGATCAAAAACCGCATTGTCATGTGTCCTATGGGCGGTACGTCCCTGTTCGGCTGGTTTGAACTGGGCGGCTGTCACTTTGACGAGGAGGCGGCCAAGCTGTTTCTGGAGCGTGCCCAGAACAACGTGGGCCTCATCATCCCCGGTATCGCCCCCCTGCGGGATACCTTCTGGGGCAAGTGGCTGTGGCAGAACCCCAAGATGTTCAAGGATCTGAAGGTCTTCATGGACGAGATCCATAAGACCGGCGCCAAGCTCTTTGTGCAGCTGACTGCCGGTATGGGCCGCTCCTGGGCCATCACCGACCTGATCGGACCTCTGCACAAGAATAAGTTTACCCGCGCGCTCATCAAGCCCGTCATCGATACCAGCCATGAGCTGGCGTCCCCCAGTCCCCAGCCCGCCCGCTGGGCGCCCGACATCATCTGTCCTGAGATCACCGTCGAGCAGATCCACGAGATCATCGAGGCCTTTGCCAAGACGGCCAAGCTGTGCATGGATGCCGGCGTGGACGGCGTAGAAGTCCATGCAGTCCATGAGGGCTACCTGCTGGACCAGTTCGCCATCGAGTTTTTCAACAAGCGTACCGATGAGTATGGCGGCAGCTTTGAAAACCGCTACCGCTTTGCCGCCGAAGTGGTCCGTGCCATCAAGGAAGCCTGCGGCGACGAGTTCCCCGTCTCCCTGCGCTACAGCGTGGAGTCCAAGCTCAAGGGCTTTGCTGAGGGTATCGTCCCCGGTGATGACGCTCCCGAACAGGGCCGCGGCATGGAAGAGTCCGAGCGCGCCGCCAAGTACCTGCAGGATGCCGGCTACGACATGCTCAACGCCGACAACGGTACTTACGACTCCTGGTATTGGTCTCATCCCCCGATGTACATGCCCCAGAACTGCAACCTGGACGACGTGGCACATATTAAGCAGTTTGTGGATATCCCCGTGGTCTGCGCCGGCCGTATGGAGCCTGACGTAGCCGCCGCGGCTATCGCCGCCGGCAAGATCGACGGCATGGGTGTGGCCCGCCAGTTCCTGGCCGACGGCGAGTGGATCACCAAGCTCATCGAGGGCCGGCTGGAGGACATCCGTCCCTGCATCTGCTGCCACAGCGGCTGCTTCAACTTCTCCTCCTCCAAGGGTCACTACAATACCCAGGACCTCAAGGATACCATGGGCCTTGCCCGCTGCGCCGTCAACGCCGAGACCATGCAGTCCAAGAAGCACTATATTGCCAAGTCCCATGTCAGCAAGAACGTGGCCGTCGTCGGCGGCGGCATCGGCGGCATGGAGTCCGCTCTGGTGCTGGCCAAGCGCGGTCATAAGGTGACGCTGTACGAAAAGTCCGGCCAGCTGGGCGGTGTGTTCATCGCTGCCGCCGCGCCCTCCTTCAAGGAGAAAGACCGCGACCTCATCGCCTGGTACCGCCGCGAGCTGACCAAGTATCCCAACATCACCGTCAAGCTCAACACCGAGGTCAAGGATATCAGCCAGGTGGACTGCAACGCCATCATCGTGGCTACCGGCTCCACCCCCAACCGCATCCCTGTGCCCGGCATCGAAAAGGGCATCCAGGCCATCGACTTCCTGCTCAATAAGCCCGAAGTGGGCGAGAATGTCACCATCATCGGCGGCGGCCTCACCGGCTGCGAGATCGCCTATGAGCTGTACCTTCAGGGCAAAAAGCCCACCATCGTGGAGATGCTGGACGATATCATCGCCGCCCCCGGTGTGTGCCTTGCCAACTCCAGCTTCCTGCGTGACTTCTTCAAGGCCAACGAGGTGGCTGTCCATACCGAGACCAAGCTCTGCGCCATCGAGGATGACGGCGTGGTGGTGCAGGATAAGAACGGCGTGCAGTTCAAGATCGCAGCCGACAATGTGATCCTCTCCACCGGCTATAAGAGTGCACCCCTCTTCCCCAAGGCCAGCAACGTCTACCATGTGGGCGATTGCTCCAAGGTGGGCAATCTGCGTTCCGTTATCTGGCAGGCATGGGATATCTGCATGAAGATTTAAAATAGCCCCCCAAAAGACGGCAACAGGAGGTTTATCCATGAAAAAAACAATTTCTCTGCTGCTCTCGGTGCTGATGCTGCTCTCTCTGCTGACCGCCTGCGGCAGGCAGCCTACCAACAAGGTCACGGAGTTTGACGAGAGCAACATCGTGCTGCAGTTCGGCGCCGTGTCCGATATCCACATCGGCCGCAACGGCACCGGATTGAACACAGTGCTGTGGGCCAAGGACGCCTACAGGACGCTGCGCGATACGGCGCTGAAGTATAACGATAAGGGTCTGGACGCCGTGCTGGCTTCCGGTGACCTGACCAACAACGGCAGCGTCGAGCAGGTGCAGGAATTTGCCGACATTTACGAGACGGTCTTTGATCCCGCTGAAGTGCCCCTCATCTTCTCTATGGGCAACCACGATGTCAACACCGGCTCGAGCTACAATAAGGCCGATCTGGACTTTGATCAGTTCTATGAAGCCCTGGGCGAAGAATACCGCCAGTATGAGAAGGATTCCGACCTGGCCAATGCCGGTGTCCATCAGGTGGTGAACGGCTATCATTTCATTGCCCTCAACCCCATCGACGAGACGTACCGCAACTCTTTGGCCAACAGCGCCAACTACGCCAAGGAGACCAAGGAGTGGCTGGACAAGACGCTGGCAAAGATCACCCGCCAGAACCCCAACCAGTATGTTTTCCTCTCCACCCACCCCATCATGTACGGCATGGCCTACGGCGGTGAGCATACCTACACCACCACCGCCTGGTTCACCTGTGAACTCAACGAGATCCTGCGTAAGTATCCCCAGGCTGTGATCTTCGGCGGCCACGTCCATTTCCCCATCAGCAGTGACCTGTCCATCATGCAGGACGGCTATACGTCTTTGCAGTGCGGCTCCGTGAACTACATGAGCAACGAGGACGGCGAATACCGCGACAGCAACGCACCCGTCAGCCTTGTGGACCGTGAGACCGTCCACACCGGCTATCTGGTGCAGGTGGACGGCAACAACAACATCCGCATCCTGCGCATGAACTTCGGCTACAAGAAGGAGATCAAGTATCCCTTCGTGCTCAAGGCGCCGCAGGCCGACGGCTCTCATCTGCTGGATTACGGCTGGGACCGCGGCAGCAGCGAGAAGAATGAAGCCCCCGTTCTGCCTGCCGACGCTATCTCCGTGGTGGATAACGGCGCGGAAATGGCCGCGGGAGAGCAGGTGACGCCCCGCCTGACCTTCAAGGCCGGCACCGATGACGACCAGATCCACGCCTACGCCGTCTCTGTCCGCGATGACCGCGGCTATCTTATGGAGACCCAGCGCGTGCTGGCCGACTTCTACAAGGTGATCCGCGTGGATCAGATGAAGGACGAGTGGAGCTTCACCCTGACAGGCAAGTACTACAAGGGCGAGACCTACGAGATCATGCTGGTGGCCGCCGACGACTGGGGCGTGCCCAGCGAGCCGGTCACGTACCTCTATCAGCCCTGACGCGGAAGGAAAGGAGATAAGAACAATGAAAAAAGTATTGACCTTCCTTCTCAGCGCGGCGATGCTGGTATCTCTCCTCACCGCCTGCGGCAGCAGCTATAAGCCTCCCCACGAGACCAACCAATTTGACGAAAAGAACATTGTCCTGCAGTTTGGCGCCGTGTCCGATATCCATGTGGGCCGCAAAGGCAGCGGCATCGAAACCGACAAGTGGACCCTTGACGCCTACGAGACGCTGCGCGATCTGGCCGCACAGTACAGCGCCGACGGTTTGAGCGCCGTGTTGGTGTCCGGTGACCTGACCGACAACGGCAACGACGCGCAGGCCCGTGACTTTGCCAAGCTCTATGAAAAGGTCTTCGATCCCGAGAAGGTGCCGCTCATCTTCTCTCTGGGCAACCACGATGTGAATGTGGGTTCCTCCTACTGTCTGAACGGCCAGGATTTTGAAGGCTTCTACGAGCAGTTCGGTAAGGAATACCGCCAGTATGAATCCGACTCCCGTCTGGATATCGGCTGTGTCCACCAGATCGTGAACGGTTATCACTTCCTGGCTGTCAACCCCATGGACGAGGGCTACCGCAACACGCTGGCCAACAGCGTCATGTACACCACGGAGGCCAAGGAGTGGCTGGATACCACCATGGCGAAGATTACCGCGGAGAATCCCGATCAGTATGTCTTCCTCTCCACCCATCCCATCATGTACCGCATGGCCTACGGCGGTGAGCATACCTACACCACCACCGGCTGGTTCACCCGCGAACTGCCCGATATCCTCAAGGATTATCCCCAGGCTGTGATCTTCGGCGGTCACGTCCATTTCTCCATCAACAGTGACCTCTCCATCATGCAGACCACCTTCACGTCTCTCCAGTGCGGCTCTGTGAACTACATGAGCAACGAGGACGGCGAATATCGCGACAGCAACGCACCCGTCAGCCTCATTGACCGCGAGACGGTCCATAACGGCTATCTGGTGCAGGTGGACGGCGGCGGCAATGTCCGCGTGATCCGTCTGAACTTCGGCTTGAAAGCAGAGCTGAAGTATCCCTTCGTGCTCAAGGCTCCTCAGGCCGATGGTTCCCACCTGCTGGACTACGGTTGGGACCGCGGTGACAGCGCCAAGAACAAGGCGCCTGTCCTGCCCGAGGACGCCATCTCCGTCACCGATAATGCCGCCTCCGTGGCCAAGGGCGAAAAGGTGAGCGTGACGCTGACCTTTAAGTCCGGCACCGATGACGACCAGATCCACGCCTACGCCGTTACCACCCACGATGCCGAAGGTAAGATCGTGGAGACCCAGCGCGTGCTGGCCGATTTCTACAAGGTGCTGCAGCCCGATGAGATGAAGACGGAATGGAGCTTTGACCTCTCCGGTAAGTACCTCAAGGGTGAGACCTATGAGATCATGCTGATGGCCGCCGACGATTGGGGTGTGGCCAGCAACATCGTCAGATATACCTACCAACCTTAAAAGAAAGGATGAATGAGTTATGATCCTTACCCCTGAACAGCAGGCGATCCTCAACGGCTCCAAGGGCGAGACCCAAGCCAAGGTCATGAAGACCCTGGTCATGTACGGCGAGACCTTCGGCGCTGACAAGCTGGTTCCCGTGACCAGTGAGTATAACCATCTGGTCACCTCCTTCGGCCTGAAGATGATGAAGCCCATCTTCGAACTCATGCAGCAGCTCATCGATGCCGGCGCCGTCAGCCAGCAGCAGTTCTCCGTGGACCCCCGTCCCGTGGACAAGAACGTGCCTGCCAATTTCCTGCAGAACCTGATCTTCAACAAGATCATGTACGCCACGCAGGAGCCTTACGAGCAGCAGCTGCAGCAGCTGGGCCTCATGGATGAGGACGCCTTCTCCTGCGCCTGCTACCTTGACCAGATGGGCAACAAGCCCAAGAAGGGCGACATCCTCAGCTGGGCCGAGTCCAGCGCCGTGGTGTACGCCAACAGCGTGCTGGGCGCCCGCTGCAACCGCAACTCCGGCATCATGGACATCATGGGCTCCATCGCCGGTTTCGTGCCCAACTTCGGCCTGCTGACCGATGAGGGCCGCAAGGCCACATGGGTGGTGGAGATCCGCACCACAAAAAAGCCCGAGGCGCAGCTCCTGGGCAGCGCCATCGGCATGAAGGTCATGGAGGACGTGCCCTATGTGGTGGGCCTGGATCAGTGGCTGGGTACCGAGCTCGATGAGAGCGCCTGCGCTTACCTGAAGGACTTCGGCGCTGCCACCGCTTCCAACGGCGCTGTGGGTCTGTACCACATCGAGAACCTGACCCCCGAAGCTGTGGAGCAGGGCCGCGCGCTGGTGAAGGAAGGCGCGCAGGTCTATGTCATCGACGATGCCGAGCTCCAGCGCGTGCAGGATAACTACCCCGTCATGTGGAAGAACGCTGATGCCGCTCCCAAGCTGTGCTTCGTGGGCTGCCCCCACATGAGCCTGCAGCAGCTCAAGGACTGGACCGTGGCCGTGGAAGAGGGCCTTGCGAAGAATGGCTTGAAGAAGGTGGCCATCCCCACCGTCTTTACCACCGCCCCCGCTGTGAAGAAGGAGTTTGAAAAGACGGAATACGCCGCCCGCCTCGCCGCCACCGGCGTGGTGCTCAGCTATATCTGCCCGCTGATGTACATGAATAACCCCCTGTGCGGCAAGATGCCGGTCATCACCTGCTCCAACAAGCTGCGCACCTACACCACCGCCCGCTATTACCGCGAGGAAGAGATCCTCGCCCAGATCACGAAGGGAGGCAACTGAACATGAGAGAGTTCAAAGGACGCATCGTTGCTCCCGGCACTGTCACGGCCCCTGCACTGGTGTCCCATGGCGGACTGAATACCCTGGCCTCCTTCCAGAAGGCTTTGCAGTTCGGCGATAAGAAAGCCACCTGCGGCGACCAGAATAATCCCGACCTCTACGGCAAGGTGATGCTGGGCAAGGCGTTGTGCCTGCCCCAGACCATCGGCTCCACCACCGGCGGTCTGGTGCTGTACTGCGCCTGCGCCATGGAGCGCCGCCCTGCCTGTATGCTGTTCTCCAAGCCCATCGACTCGCTGGCCGCCGCCGGCTCCATCCTCGCCAGCGTCTGGCTGGAGGGTGAGCAGATGCCTGTGGTGGATAACCTGGGTGATGAGTTCCTCGCCTACGTTAAGGATGACATGACCATCACCATCAAGGAAGACGGCACCGTCTGCGTGGAGTAAGTTCTGTCAATGTCAAAAACACCGGCTGATTTTCTCAGCCGGTGTTTTTTTGCGTATTTTTTCCATTCCACGGGGCAAGCTATGGCAAAGTTTGCATAGCGGAGGAAGAACCTATGAAAAAAATCGCAGCTTTTGCCCTTGTACTGGCCTGCCTGCTGCTGACCGGCTGCGCCGGTACCACCGTCATCTACCAGAGCGGCGACCTGCAAAACGAAGAGCAGCCGGCGCCGGAAACGCCATCCGGTGTGAAAACCGGCCTTGCCATCGTTACCGACATCTCCGGCAGCCAAAGCGCCGTGGCAGCATCCTTCGATGTGACGGTGGTGGCCGTTACAGTGGATGACGGCGGCGTCATCCGCGGCTGCCTCATCGACGGCGCGGCCGCGCAGATGACCATTGACGGCTCCGGCGCCATCACCGGCGATACGACCGCTCCCGTGACCACGCGGCAGGAGGAAAACGGCGTCTGGCTGCGGCGCGCGGAGGTGCTGATGCGTTCCGCCGTGGGTAAGACCGTGGGCCAGCTGCGCGCCGCGGGGGAGTGGGACGCCTCGCTCTTTGCTGCCGTGGAGAAGGCGGCGCTCAGCGCCCGCTCTCTGGGTGCTTCGGCGCAGGATGAGCTGCGTCTTGCCATCATCCCCGACCTTTCCGGCAGCGAAACGGGCCGCGCACGGCTCGCTTGTGACGCCGCGGCTGTGACCCTCAGCGGCGATACCGTCACCTCCTGTTATATCGACAGCGTGCAGGCCGATGTGACCTTTGACGATTCCGGCAGCATCACCGCAGACCTGGCCGCTGCCGTCAGAACCAAGCGGGAGCTGGGGGATGATTACGGCATGAAAGCCTACGGCGGTGCCAAATACGAGTGGTATGAACAGGCCGACCACTTCGCTGCCTATGTCACCGGCATGACCGGACCGCAGGTGCTGGAGATCCCCACCGCCGAGGGTAAGGCGGCAGACGCCGATCTCTACGCCTCCGTTACCATTACCGTTACGCCCTTCCAGCGCCTTGTGGCCAAGGCCTGCGGTGTGGCCTGAGAGGGGGAAGGGGATGAAACGTTTCTTCTCCGGCGGCGTCCATCCGGCCGGAAATAAGGAACTGTCGCTGAGCGGCGCCATCGTGCCCGTCCGGCCCCGACAGGTGAGCGTTGCGCTGCAGCAGCATATCGGCGCTGCGTGCGTGCCCTGCGTCACCGTGGGGCAGAAGGTGCTGGCAGGCGAGAAGATCGGCGACGGAGAGGGTCTGTGCGTGCCCGTCCATGCGCCGGTTTCCGGCATTGTCCGTGGTATCGGGCCGCGGCTCCATGTGGGCGGCATGGTGGAATCGGTGGTCATCGAGAACGATATGCATGAAAAGGAAACCACCTTTACACCGACTGCAAACAAAGAACCCGAATCCATTTTGATCGCCATCCGCGAGGCGGGCGTTGTGGGGATGGGCGGCGCCGCCTTCCCCGGCAGCGTGAAGGCGCGGTCCTCTCTGGGTAAGGCCGACACCCTCATCGCCAACAGCTG
>SVMH01000008.1 GCA_015067525.1 Oscillospiraceae bacterium
CGGAAGAGATCTTCACGTGGGTGGGGAAGGTAGCGCCGCCCTGGCCGACGATACCGGCGTTCTTCACGATCTCGGTCAGCTGCTCGGGAGTCAGGCTGTCGGGATCGGCTACGGGTTTGACGTCTTCACACACGGTGTTCTGGAAGTCGTTCTCGATGACCACGGACATGAAGGTGCCGCCCATGGAGAAAGGACGGGGCTCCACGGCCTTGACGGTGCCGGACACGCTCGCATGAATGGGAGCGGACACGAAACCGCCGGGTTCACCGATCTTCTGACCGATGGTTACCTTGTCACCCACTGCAACGATGGGCTTACAAGGTGCACCGATGTGCATAGACATGGGAATGACCACCTGAGCAGGTGCTTTGAGCTGCTCGATGGCCTTTTCATTGGTTGCGGCCTTCATGTCATTGGGATGAACGCCGCCAAAGAAAGCTTGTGCCATTGTCTTTCACCTCATCTTACTTATGGGTGGCCCTAAACCACCCCATACTGCGTTTTAGTTTACAGCAAAAGTCTCAATTTGTCCAGCCCCTTGTCCCGATTCTTACGGAAATTTGACGTTTTTCTACAAAATATACCATTCCTGCGGCAGGTATTGTGTTTTGAGAGAAGCCATGATACAATATATATTATATAAGTCATTTGATTTCCAGAGAAAGGAAAATGCTTTATGCTGGACAGAATCCAACTCAAGCGCGAAGCCAAGGGTATCGTCCGCAATGCCCGGGCATCGGCCTATGTATGCACCCTTTTATATGTAATCATCGTCTATGTGCTGGACACCGTGCGCGTCTATGTCAGCGGCTCGCTGGTGGCCGATTTGCAGGCGCTGGCGCCGGAGCTGGAGCTGCCTGCCTTTTTGCTGCTGCCGGCCAGCTTCAATCCTCTGGTGGTGCTGTTCGTCACGATCCTGACCACTCTGCTGGCGTCGGTCATCAGTGCCGGCTATGCCATCTATCACCTGGGCGTACGCCGCGGCGAGGAGATGGCCTACAGCACCCTCTTTGACGGGTTCTCCTTCGTGGGCAAGGTGATTCTGCTGGATGTCATCATGTCCATTTTCATTACACTGGGCACCATCCTGTTTGTGATCCCCGGTGTCATCATGGTGTACCGTTACCGCTTCGCCCTGTACAATCTGTGCGAGAATCCGGAGATCAGCGTGATGGAGGCTATGGGCCTGTCCAGCCGCCAGACTTATGGTCACAAGATGGACCTGTTCGTGCTGGACATTACGTTCTTTGGCTGGCAGCTGCTGTGCACGCTGACCATGGGCATCGCGAACATCTGGGTCACGCCCTATATCATGCAGACCCAGCTGGGCTACTTCCAGCAGATCAAAAAAATGAAGGGCATCGGCTGGCTGCCCCCCGAGCCCGGCTGCGAAGCGGATGACGGATTCCACCCGCAGGATCCTTTCGGCCCCGGTGTGTGAAATACGCGGAATTTGAAAAAGCTCCCCCGAACGTTCGGGGGAGCTTTTTGCATTAGAACGATTTTTTGTAAACTGTTGTTTATTTTGTGCATACTCTCCGTTTAATCCTTGTCAAGTAAAGGAGATGTGACGTTAAAATTTTATCAAATATGCACAGGAAACGCGTTAAAATTTTGTCATTTTACAGCTTGTAATTGTTAAGACTCTGGTATAGAATGTTACCGTTGAGGAGAGCGCTCTTCCGTGGTGCCGGAAGAGGGTCCAGGACCCTTATGGTCCGAAGACAAAGGAACGGAAAGGGAAAATCTGTTCTGCTGTCCACACAAATCTTAAAAGGAGAGTGTATTCTGTGTTTAAGAAAATCGTCAACGGCTGCGTTAACGTAGTCAACAGATGGCTGCCGGATCCCTTCCTGTTCGCCGTCATCCTGACCATCGTGGTGTTTGTCGCCGCTATGATCGCTACCGGTCTGGGCCCCATCGCCATGGTCGGCGCCTGGGGTGCTGACTCCGGCTTCTGGTCCCTGCTGAGCTTCTCCATGCAGATGGCTCTGGTGCTGGTCCTTGGCTCCGCCATGGCTTCCGCCAAGCCCGTCAAGAAGCTGCTGGGCAAGCTGGCCTCCCTGGCTCACAACAACTTCCAGGCCATCCTGATCACCACCATGGTGGCCACCATCTGCTCCTGGCTGAACTGGGGCTTTGGCCTGATCGCCGGCGCTCTGCTGGCTAAGGAAGTTGCCAAGCGCGTTCCCACCATCGACTATCCCCTGCTGATCGCCTCCGCCTACTCCGGCTTCGTGATCTGGCACGCCGGTCTGTCCGGCTCCATCCCCCTGGCCCTGAACGGCGGCTACAAGGTCGGCGATGTGGTCTACACTGCCACCACTGCTGACACCATCTTCCACCCCATGAACCTGGTCATGTGCGGTGTCGTCCTGCTGGTCATGCCTCTGGTGAACTACGCCATGCATCCCTCCAAGGAAAAGACCATCACCATCGATCCCAGCCTGCTGGTTGAGGAAGAGGAGAAGACCTATGAGGTCAAGACTCCTGCCGACAAGATGGAGCACTCCAAGATCCTGTGGGTCATCACCCTGTTGTTCGGCTTCACCTACATCGTTTACTTCTTTGTCCAGCAGGTCCAGGCCGGCAAGAACATCGCCGCCTCTCTGGGTCTGAACATCGTGAACATGATCTTCATGTTCCTGGGCATCCTGCTGCACGGCAACCTGCGCAAGTATGTCGACGCCATCGGCGAGGCTGCTTCCGGCGCTGCCGGCATCCTGCTGCAGTTCCCCTTCTATGCCGGTATCATCGGCATGATGACCGCCAAGGGTGCTGATGGTCAGTCCCTGGCTATGATCATCTCCAACTTCTTCGTCTCCATCTCCACCGACGTGACCTTCCCCGTCTGGACCTTCCTGTCCGCCGGTATCGTCAACTTCTTCGTTCCCTCCGGCGGCGGCCAGTGGGGCGTTCAGGGTCCCATCGTCATGCCCGCTGCCGATGCTCTGGGTGTTGAGCCCGGTCGTGCTGCCATGGCTATCGCCTGGGGCGACCAGTGGACCAACATGGTGCAGCCCTTCTGGGCTCTGCCTGCTCTGGGTGTTGCCAAGCTGTCCGCCAAGGACATCATGGGCTACCTGGTCATCGTCCTGCTGTTCACCGGCGTCGTGGCCTGCCTGGGCTTCATTGCCTGGGGTCTGCTGTTCTAAGCAAAACCTACTTAAAGAACTTTCCGAATTGCACCAAAAGAGACCGTCCTTCGGGACGGTCTCTTTTTTGCTGTATTTCTGCCGTAAAAAACCCGCAAAAAAACCGACAAAAACACATAAAGAAATACACCCGACTCGCAAAGGAGCCGCTTGGATTGGATAAAGCGAATTGACAGACAAAGCAGCCGCCCTATAATGGCATTGACAAAGCTTTGACAAAGTTTGCGGCGTCAAAGCGGTAAAAGTTAAAAAGGAGAGTGTATTTCGTGTTCAAGAAAATCGTCAACGGATGTGTACGTGTCATGAACAGATGGCTGCCCGATGCCTTCCTGTTCGCTGTCATTCTGACCATCGCCGTGTTCCTGGGCTCCATGGTGGCCACCGGCATGAATCCCATTGAGGTCATCAATGCCTGGGGTTCCAGCTCTGGTTTCTGGGGCCTGCTGAGCTTCTCCATGCAGATGGCTCTGGTGGTTGTGTTCGGCTCCGCCTGCGCCTCTGCCAAGCCCGTTAAGAAGCTGCTGAATACCATCGCCGGTGTCTGCAAGAACAATATGCAGGCCATCGTGGTCACCACCATGGTCTCCACTCTGTGCTGCTGGCTGAACTGGGGCTTCGGCCTGATCGTCGGCGCTCTGCTGGCCAAGGAGGTTGCCAAGCGTGTTCCCACTGTTGACTATCCCCTGCTGATCGCCTCCGCCTACTCCGGCTTCGTGATCTGGCACGCTGGTCTGTCCGGTTCCATTCCTCTGCAGGTCGCTTCCGGCCACAGCTTCGATGGTGGCGCCACCGTGTGGCAGGCTGATATGACCGCTACCCTGTTCCACCCCATGAACCTGATCATGGTGGGCGTGATCTTCCTGGTGATGCCCTTCGTGAACTACGCCATGCATCCCGATAAGGACCATACTGTTACCGTGAACCCCGCTCTGCTGGTTGACGAGGAAGAGAAGACCTATGAGATCAAGACTCCCGCCGACAAGATGGAGCACTCCAAGATCCTGTGGGTCATCACCATGGCCTTTGGTTTCATCTACATCATTAACTACTTCGTCGGCGTTGTGAAGCGCGGCGAAAACGTGGCCAACGCCCTGAACCTGAACATCGTCAACATGATCTTCCTGTTCCTGGGCATCCTGCTGCACGGCAATCTGCGCCGCTATGTGGACGCCATCGCTGAGGCCGCGTCCGGTGCTGCCGGCATTCTGCTGCAGTTCCCCTTCTATGCCGGTATCATGGGTATCATGACTGCCAAGGGTGCTGACGGCACTTCCCTGGCCAGCGTCTTGTCCAACTTCTTCGTGTCCATCTCCAACGAGGTCACCTTCCCCATGCTGAGCTTCCTGGCAGCCGGCATTGTGAACTTCTTCGTTCCTTCCGGCGGCGGCCAGTGGGCCGTTCAGGGTCCCATCATGATGCCCGCCGGTCAGGCACTGGGTATCGAGAATGGCCGTACCGCCATGGCTATTGCCTGGGGTGACCAGTGGACCAACATGATCCAGCCGTTCTGGGCTCTGCCTGCTCTGGCCGTTGCCAAGCTGGAAGCCAAGGACATCATGGGCTATCTGGTTATCGTGCTGATCTTCACCGGTGTCGTCGCCTGCCTGGGCTTCCTGGGCTGGGCCCTCTGGTTCTAAGCCATGCCTACTTAAACCTTTGCAAAAATGCGCCAAAAGAGATCGTCCTTCGGGACGGTCTCTTTTTATGTATCAATATAAAAAGGACACGGCCAGATGACCGTGTCCTTTGGCTGTTATGTAGGTTATACAGCGGCGACTTCCTGCTCTTCGGCGGGGGTTTCCGCTTCGGCAGGAGCCGAGCCGTCGAAGGGCAGCTCCAGCTCCTCGGGGTGGCGCAGGTTGTAACGGAAATCGTTGCAGAAGGTGGCATACTCGTAGCCGGTACAAATGCGCTCGTCCATGACCACGCCCAGCGGCATCATCTTCTTATCCAGATTGCCGGCGGCATAGCCGGGCACGGGCTTGCCCATGCACAAAAAGACACTGGTGGTGCCGAACTCATAGCAGTGATGGTGAATAAAGCTGGTCTTGATGGAGGCCAGATTGGTGATAAAGAGGCTGGTGTGGAAGGGGGAGAGCTCGATGATGAAGCGGGGCAGCAGACCAATCTTGTCCAGATTGCGGGCCAGCCACACCACAAAACGTACCAGACCGGGCACGGAGAACAGGAAGGAGACGAATTTGTCGGTCTTGTTCTCGTAGGCCGATTCGGTGTTCTTGGCGATGGCCTCCTGAATGCGCTGGTTGATGGTGAAAACGGTGTCGTTGGGCTGGAGATAGATCTTCAGCGTGGTCTCATCCGGCGTGCCGTCGGCCCGCTTTTTCAGCATGACGAAAGACACGCAGAAGTGGTTGCGCTCGTAGATCTTGCGGTTCATGATGAAGTAGTTGAGCTTGGGATTCTTCAGCACAGCCTTGTAATAGGCGGCCATCATCACCGCCATGTGGTTCAGGCGGGTGCCGCCGCGGCGTTTTTCGCGGATGAAGGACTTGATGATCTCCTCATCAATATATTCCGTTACGGTGTTCTGGGCGTCGTAACGCTGGGGCATGATGTAGGGAATGATAGACACGATGGGCGTCAGACCCTTGACTCGCTTTCCGTCGGGACGCATAGGAAGTTCCTCAACTTTCTCTCTGGATGTGTTCATTATATAGGAAATGTCCGGCAATTGCAACAACTTGAGAAAAACTTAATAAATCCCGTTTGCCCGCAGGAAATCGTAGGGATAAGTGAATTCCTGCTTTACCTTTTCCACCGCATTTGCTATAATGAAATATTATTGGTGTTACTATGCGCATCGGCAGACCGGAAAGGAGGTGGAGGCGAAAATGAAGTTTCATAAATGGAATATTCCCCGTACGGCGCGCGGCGCAGCGGAAAAGCTGACGGAAGCAGGCTATCCCTGGCTGGTGTCGGAGGTGCTGGCCCAGCGCGGCGTCGCCTCCGCCGAGGAAGCGGCTGCTTTTCTGGAACATGACCGCAGCCTGACCCACTCCCCCTTCCTGATGAAGGATATGGACCGGGCGGTGGAGCGCATCAACCGCGCCGTGGCGGACGGTGAAAAAATCGCCGTGTTCGGCGACTATGACGTGGACGGCATCACCGCCACGTGCATCGTGGTGGACTATCTGCACCGCCGCGGCGCCGACTGCCTGCACTATATCCCCCGCCGCATTGAAGACGGTTACGGCCTGGGCCGCGACGCCATTTTCTCCCTGCACCAACAGGGGGTGGAGCTGCTCATCACCGTGGACTGCGGCATCACCGGCGTGGAAGAGGTGGACTATGCCCGCACGCTGGGCATGGATGTGGTCATCACCGACCACCATGAATGTAAGGAAGAGCTGCCCGACGCCTGCGCCGTGGTGGACCCCCACCGCAGCGACTGTCCCTATCCCTTCAAGCATCTGGCCGGCTGCGGCGTGGCGCTGAAGCTGGTGCTGGCGCTGGCCGGAAGCGACCGGGAAGAGGCGCTCTTTGCGCGCTACTGCACGCTGGCTGCCATCGGTACGGTGGCGGACGTGATGCTCATGTCCGGCGAAAACCGCACCATCGTCTCCCGCGGTCTGGAGAGTATCGACCACTCCGATTTCATCGGCCTGCACGCCCTGCTGCAGGAGGCGGGCCTTGCGGACAAGGCCATCACCTCCGTGCAGATCGGCTTTGTGCTGGCGCCGCGCATCAACGCTGCCGGCCGCATGGGCGCGGCCGATATGGCGGCAGACCTGCTGCTGTGCAGCGATGAGCATCAGGCGGCGGCGCTGGCCCGTCAGCTGTGCGCTCTGAACCGGGAACGCCAGGCTGTGGAGCAGGACATCTTCTCCCAGGCGCTGGAGATGATCGAGGCCCTGAGCCCGGAGGAGCGCAGCGCGCTGGTGCTGTCCAGCGATGAGTGGCATCAAGGCGTGGTGGGCATTGTGGCCTCCCGCCTGAGTGAAAAATATTCCTGTCCCAGCTTTATGATCCATCTCAACGCCGGCGTGGGCAAGGGCTCGTGCCGCAGCTGGGGCGGTTTCAATCTGTTTGCCGCGCTGGAGAGCTGCTCGGATCTGCTGTTGGGCTTCGGCGGCCACGAACTGGCGGCCGGCTTTACCATTGAAGAAAAGAATATCCCCGCCTTCCGCACCCGCATGAACCAGTACGCCAAGGCGTACCGCGGCGGTGAGGCGCCGGTGTCCAGTCTGGATATCGACGTGGTGCTGACCCATCCGGGCCGCATCACGCTGGAGGAAGTGGAGGCGCTGGATGCGCTGGAGCCTTACGGCGCCGGCAACAGTCGCCCTGTCTTCTGCCTGCGGGGCGCCACGCTGGAGCGGGCCCAGAACGTGGGCCAGAACCGGCATCTGAAGCTGCGCCTCAGCAAGGGCAGCGCCCAGTTTGACGGCATCTTCTTCTCTGCTGTGTCCCAGACCTGCGGTGTTGCCGCCGGCAGCCGTGTAGACGCCGCGTTCTATCTGCAGGTCAATGAGTTCCGCGGCAGCCGCAGCGTGCAGCTGCAGATGGTGGATATCCGCCCGTCTCTGAGCTGCAGCGGACGGGAGGAGGAAGCGCTGCGTTTGGTGGAGCGGTGCCTTGCCGGCGAAACGCTGCACGCCAAGGAGGCCCAGCGGCTGCTGCCGCCCCGTGAGCAGTGCGTGCGCATCTGGCGCGCCCTGCAGCGTGCGGTGCCTCCGGAGGGTCTGCAGACCTATTATCTGCCCTTCGTGCGCCAACTGGCCGCCGATACCGGCGGAACGGAGTCCTTTGCCCGCACCGCCCTTTGTCTGGAAGTGTTCCGTGAGCGGGGACTTGTGAGCCTGCGCCGCACGGAGGATGAGGTCCGCCTGACCCTGACCGACCGGGGCAAAAAGGTGAATCTGGAGCAGTCGCAGTATCTGACGCTGCTGCGCGGCATTCTGGAAATGAGGTGATACGCTGTGACACATATGGAAGAGCGTTATCTGAAACTGGAAGAAACCATCCGAAGCTATAATCCCGCGGCCAACTTTGCGCAGATCCGGCAGGCTTATGAGTTTGCCGCCGCCGCCCATGAGGGTCAGAAGCGCAAGGACGGCTCGCCCTTTGTCAGCCATCCGCTGGCTGTGGCCCAGATCGTGGCCGAAGAGCTGCATCTGGACAGCGAGTCCATCATGGCGGCGCTGCTGCATGATACCATCGAGGATACGTCGGCCACCCACGAAGAGGTGTCCAAAATGTTCTCTCCCACGGTGGCCGATCTGGTGGAAGGCGTCAGCAAGCTGACCCGCGTCCAATTTACCTCCAAGGCTGAAGAGCAGATGGAGAACCTGCGCAAGATGCTGCTGGCCATGAGCAAGGATATCCGAGTCATTCTGGTGAAGATCTCCGATCGTCTGCACAACATGCGCACCATGGAGTATCAGACGCCTGCCAAGCAGAAGCAGAAGTCTTTTGAGACCATGGAGATCTATGCCCCCATTGCCCACCGCCTCGGTATGCAGCGCATGAAGTGGGAGCTGGAGGACCTTTCCCTGAAGTATCTGGATCCCATCGGCTACGATGAGATCATTCAGGCGCTGGAGGCTAAAACGGCGGAATACGATGACTTCATGCAGCTCATTGACAAGCAGATCATCACCCGCGTGGAGGAAGCCGGCATTCACGGCGCCATTGTCTACGGCCGCCTCAAGCACCCCTACAGCATCTACCGCAAGATGTACACCCAGAACAAGTCCATCAACGAGGTGTTCGACCTGATCGCCTTCCGCGTCATCGTGGACACGGTGGCGGACTGCTACAATGTGCTGGGCATCGTTCATGACCTCTATAAACCCATTCTGGGCCGCTTCAAGGATTATATCGGTACGCCCAAGCCCAACATGTACCAGAGCCTGCACACCACGGTCATGGGCCAGAGCGGCACGCCCTTTGAAGTGCAGATCCGCACCCGCGAGATGCACGAGATCGCTGAGTACGGTATCGCCGCCCACTGGAAATATAAGCAGAACGGACGCGGCGCCGGCGACGAGAACAGCTATGAGTGGGTCCGCCGCCTGCTGGAAAATCAGGAGGGCGCCGACGCTGAGGACTTTATCCACTCGCTGAAGGTGGATATGTTCGCCGATGAGGTGTTCGTTTTTACCCCCATGGGCGATGTGATCAACCTGCCCTCCGGCGCCACCCCCATCGACTACGCCTATACCATCCACTCCGCCGTGGGCAACCGCATGGTGGGCGCCAAGGTCAACGGCCGCATCGTGCAGTACGATTATCAGCTGCGCAACGGTGACGTGGTGGAGGTGCTGACCTCCCAGTCCGCCCGCGGCCCCAGCCGCGACTGGATCAAGATCGCCCGCAGCAGCGAGGCCCGCAGCAAGATCCGCCAGTGGTTCAAGCGCGAGCGCCGCGACGAGAATATCGCCGCCGGCCGCGCCTCTTTCGAGTCGGAGCTCAAGCGCAGCGGCGTGACCATCAAGGAGCTGACGGCGGAGGAAAATCTGCCCCATATCCTCAAGAAGCTGAGCTACGGTTCGCTGGATGATATGTATGCCGCCATCGGCTACGGCGGCGTCACGGCGCTGAAGATCGTTGGCCGTCTGCGTGAGGATATCCAGCGCATCATCCAGAAGCGCCAGGCCGAGGCCAATCCGCCTGCGGCCGAACAGACCAAGACCGAGCAGCCCAACAAGCCCGCTGTCCGCGCCAAGGCGGTGCAGGGCATCATTGTGGAGGGTATGAGCAACTGTCTGGTAAAATTCGCCAAGTGCTGCACCCCCGTGCCCGGCGATGCGATCGTGGGCTTCACCACCCGCGGCTACGGCATCAGCGTGCACCGCTGCGACTGTCCCAACGCCGCACCCGAGCGGCGCACCAAGGAAGAGGAGGGCCGCTGGCTGCGCGTCAGCTGGGCCGAGCATACGGAGGAGGCCTACCGCACCACGCTGCAGGTTACCGGCAAGGACCGTATGGGCCTGCTGGTGGACGTTTCCACCGTGCTCTCGTCCACTAAGACGCGGGTGTCGTCCCTGAACGCCCGCTCCACACCGGATGGCTTCGCCCTCATCGATATTGAGATTGATGTACCCGACCACAATCAGCTGCAGGCGGTGATCCGCCGCCTCGAGCAGATCTCCGGCGTCATGCGGGTCACCCGCCCTGCCGGCTAACTTAGAAAAAGGAGCATGACGTATGCGTGCAGTTTTGACCCGCGTGAAAAGCGCCAGCGTTACCATTGAAGGCCGTGTGGCCGGTAAGATCGGCCAGGGCTTCCTCATCCTGCTGGGCGTCACCCACGAGGATACGGAGGCGCAGGCTGTGAAGCTGGCCGACAAGCTGACCGGTCTTCGCATTTTTGAAGACGAAAACGGCAAGATGAATCAGGGGCTGGAGTCGGTGGACGGTCAGATCCTGGTGGTCTCCCAGTTTACCCTGTACGGCAACTGCCGCAAGGGCCGCCGCCCCGATTTTCTGGCCGCTGCCCGTCCCGAGGTGGCCATCTCCCTGTACGAGAAGTTCGTGCAGCTCATCCGCGACAAGGGCATCCACGTGGAAACCGGCGAATTCGGCGCCGAGATGCTGGTAGAGTCCGTCAATGACGGCCCTGTGACGCTGGTGGTGGACACGGATCAGCTGGCGTAAGAGGAGAGCCCTATGAGAATTGAGACCATTGCTGTCGGTCAGCTGATGACCAACTGCTACCTGCTGTGTGATGAGCAGGCCAAGGTCTGCGCCGTCATCGACCCCGGTGACGAAGCTGACCGCATCGCCCGCGCGGTGGAGCGCAGCGGCTGCAAGCTGCAGTATGTGCTGCTGACCCACGGCCACTACGACCATTTCACCGGTCTTGCAGGCCTTCTGGCGCAGTACGACGTGCCGGTGTATATCCATCCCGACGACGCCCAGACCGGTGGCGGTAACCCTTGGGCGCTGAAGTTCCCCCGTTTGGATGAGCAGCATCAGCGCTGGTACGGCGAGGGAGATACCCTGACGCTGGGCAGCCTGATCCTCCATGTGCTCTCTACCCCCGGCCATTCCAAGGGCAGCGTGTGCCTGCTGGTGGAAAACGTCATCTTCGCCGGCGACACCCTCTTTTACGGCTCCTGCGGCCGCACCGATTTCCCCGGCGGCGACTATAAGGAGATGCTGCTGTCTCTGGCCCGTCTGGCCCGTCTGGAGGGCAATTACAAGGTCTATCCCGGCCATGACCGCGCCACGGATCTGGACTGGGAGCGCCGCATGAATCCCTATATGCGCCAGGGCCTGACTCTGGCATAAAGGAAACGCTATGAAACTGATATTCCGCGGTCATGACGACCGCTATGCGGTGGAGCAGAGCCTGCTGGCCTTCTTCCCCGATGAGCGCCCCGTGTACGAGGTTGCCGCCGGGGGGGAGGATCACGCGCTGGTCTCGCTCCACAGCGGAAAAATCTATACCACTGCCACCACCCGCATCGTCTATCAGGGCAAGACGGCCCGGGGCGTGTCGCGTGTGGTGATCGACCCTGCGCTGGACGAATATGAAAGCGAGCGCCTGCGCCAGAAGGCGGTGAAGCTCAGCTTCTTCAAGGCCGCGCGGGAGATCACCGGCATTACCCCCTCGTGGGGTGCCCTGACCGGCATCCGTCCCGGCAAGATCGCCGCCCGCTTTCTGGAAGAGGGCAAGACCGAGCAGCAGACCGACCGCATCCTGCGCGATACCTATTTCGTTGCGCCGGAGCGCCGCCGCCTTGCCATTGAAACGGCGCAGGCCGGCCTGAAGGCCAAGGCGGAGCTGAAAGACAATGAGATCTCCCTCTATGTGGGTATTCCCTTCTGCCCCACGAGATGTGCCTACTGCAGCTTTGTTTCAGCCTCTGTGGAAAAGAGCTTCGGCCTGATGGAGCCCTATCTGGAGGTGCTGCACCGTGAGATCGCCGACGCTGCCCGCATGGTGGAGGAAACGGGCTTGAAGATCAAGTCCTTCTACATGGGCGGTGGCACGCCCACTACGTTGTCGGCACAGCAGATGGACCGCCTGCTGGAACACCTGAACCGCAGCTTTGACCTGTCCGGCTGCGTGGAGTACTGCATCGAGGCCGGCCGACCCGACACCATCGACCGCGATAAGCTGCAGGTGCTGCTGGATCGCGGCGCCGACCGCATCAGCGTTAACCCCCAGTCGCTGGAGGATCATGTGCTGGCCGCCATCGGCCGCAAGCACAGCGCTGCGGATATTGAGCGCACCATGGAATTGGTGGCGTCCATGAACTTCCCCCATGTGAATATGGATCTCATCGCCGGCCTCCCCGAGGATACCCCTGCAGGCTTCCGCCGCACGCTGGATAAGTGCCTGAGCTACGGCGCGGACAACATCACCGTCCATACTCTGGCCCTGAAGAAGGGCAGCCGCATCCTGCTGGAGGGCAGCAAGATCCCCACGGCGGAAGAAGTGGGCGCCATGCTGGACTACGCCAATCCCACGCTGCGCGCCCACGGATTTGCCCCCTACTATCTCTATCGGCAAAAGTACATGTCTGGCAGCTTTGAAAACGTAGGCTGGTGCATATCCGGCGCCGAAGGTCTGTATAATATCTACATCATGGAAGAGCTGCACAGCATCCTCTCGCTGGGTGCCGGCGGCTCCACCAAGATGGTGGACGCCAAGCGCGGACGCATCGAGCGTGTTTTCCACGCAAAATTCCCCACGGAGTATATCCAGCGTCCCGAAAAGCTGGCTGAGAACCTCTCGGCCTTCCGCAGCTTCCACGAGGAAATGTTGAAACGATGATGGACAGTAGGCGGGGCGTAAGCCCCGCGCTGTTTTGAAGGGGGGGCAGCATATGGCGAAAGCGCAAAAGCAAAACTTTATCGGCGGCGCCGCTGTGTTGGCTGCCGCCGTGGCAGTCACCAAGGTGCTGGGCGCCGTCTATAAGATCCCGTTGGGAAATCTTCTGGACAAGGAAGGTATGGCCCACTTTTATGTGGCCTATAATATCTACAGCCTTTTGCTGATCCTTTCCACCGCCGGACTGCCGCTGGCCCTCAGCCGTCTGGTGTCTCAGGCCCACGCGCTGGGTCGGGAAAACCAGAAGCGGCGTGTTTTCCGCGTGGCGCTGGCTATCTTTTTTGCCATTGGCCTTGTGTGCAGCGGCGCCATGCTGCTTTTCCCGCAGCAGTTGGCCGCGGCGCTCCACGATTCCCTGGCGGCCCCCTCCATCCAAGCCCTTGCGCCCAGCGTGCTGTGCGTGTGCCTGATCTCCGCCATCCGCGGCTATACGCAGGGGCAGGGCAACATGAAACCCACGGCCGTCAGCCAGATCATCGAATCCGCCTGCAAGCTGGTGGTGGGTCTGGCGCTGGCGTGGACGCTGCTGCGTGCCGGACGGCCCTCTCATGAGGCGGCGGCCGGTGCCATCGCCGGCGTAACGGTGGGCAGCGCGCTGAGCCTTGCGGTGCTGTGCCTGTACATGCTGCGCCGCAGCGCGCAGCGCGGCACGGATGTACCCCAGAGCCGCCGCGATATTGCTGCAGAGCTTCTGCGCATCGGCGTTCCGGTCACCGTGGGTGCCGGCGGCATGAGCTTTATCACCCTGCTTGACCAGATGCTGGTTATGTCCACGCTGCAGGATAAGTTGGGTCTCAGCGAAGGGGCGGCTACCGCCCTTTACGGCGAGTACACCTTCGGCATGACCCTTTTTAACCTGCCCTCGTCCTTTATCTATCCCATTACCATCAGCCTGATCCCAGCCATCGGCGCGGCGCTGGCCCGCGGCGACAGGGAGAGTGCCTGCAGCCAGACGGAAACGGCCTTCCGCGTCACGGCTCTGCTGGCTCTGCCGGCAGGCACGGGTCTTGCGGTGCTGTCCGGCCCTATTTTGGGGCTTTTGTATCCGGCGGTGCCGGAAACGGCGGCGGCTGCCGCCTATCACCTGTCGGTGCTGGGCATCGCCTGCATTTTCGTCTGTCTCATGGTCATGACGGCCGGCGTGCTGCAGGCCTACGGACATGAATACATCCCTGTGCTGTCGCTCCTTTGCGGCGGCGCGCTGAAAGTGGTGGCCAACTATCTGCTGGTGGCCGATCCCGAGGTGGGCATCCGCGGCGCGGCGGTGGGTACGCTGTGCTGCTATGTGCTCATTGTGCTCATCAACCTCATCGCCATCCACCGTCTGGTGCCCCGCCGGCCGGATTACTTTGCCGTATTCTGCAAGCCGGTGCTGGCTACGGCTGCCATGGCCCTGGTGGCGCGGGGCAGCTGGTCGCTCCTTGACCGCCTGAGCGGCGGCAGCCGCGCGGCGGTATTGGCGGCCATCGTGCTGGCGGTGGCGGTGTACGTCATGGCGGCGCTGCTGCTGGGTGCCATCCGCCGACAGGATCTGGCGGCCCTGCCCAAGGGGGAGAAACTTGCCGATTTTTTGCACATCCAAAGATAAGATCTTCAGCGGGGCGTCAAGGGCCTTGCAATAGGAGGATGAGTATGGTAAATTTTGAGTTGAAATCCCGCTATACCTATGAGGACCTGCTGCGGGTGGTCCGTATCCTGCGCTCCCCCGGCGGCTGCCCGTGGGATCAGGAGCAGACCCATCAGTCCATCCGCCGCGATTTTCTGGAGGAGGCCTACGAGGCCGCCGAGGCCATCGACACCGATGACACGGCCCTGCTGCGCGAGGAGCTGGGCGACGTGCTGCTGCAGGTGGTGTTCCACGCCGATATCGAGTCGGACGCCGGCCGCTTTACCATGGAGGATGTGGTGGACGAGGTCACCAAGAAGATGATCTTCCGCCACCCCCACGTGTTTGCCAACGTGCAGGCTGACACCACCGAACAGGTGCTGGTGAACTGGGAGGAGCTGAAGCGGGAGGAAAAGGCACAGAAGACCGCCACTGACACGCTCGACAGCGTGGCCCGCACCCTGCCGGGGCTGTGGCGTGCCGAGAAGATCCAGAAAAAGGCGGCCAAGGCCGGCTTTGACTGGGCCGATATCTCCGGCGCGCTGGACAAGCTGGATGAGGAGACGGCGGAGCTGCGCCGCGCCGCGGAAACCGGCGAGGGCGTGGAAGAAGAACTGGGCGACGTGCTGTTTGCTGCTGTGAAGGTGGGCCGCTTTGCCGGAGTGGATCCGGAAACGGCGCTCAGCGGCACCTGCGAAAAATTCATCCGCCGCTTCCGCGCGGTGGAGGAAGCGGCCCGCGCAAAGGGCGCGGACATGAAAGATATGCCCCTGGAGGAGCTGACCGCTCTTTGGGAGCAGGCAAAACGTTCTTGAGGCGAGCAACATCGTTTTAGGATAGATCCCAACTGCCGCGCTGCGCGGTGTGAACCAAAGATTTTTAGGAGGAAAATGAGTATGAATAAGGCTGAACTGATCGCCGCTGTGGCGGAAAAGACCGGCATGTCCAAGAAGGATACCGAGGCTGTCATCGTGGCCGCCCTGAACACCATCACCGAGACTCTGGCAGACGAGGAGAAGGTGCAGCTGGTGGGCTTTGGCTCTTTCGAGGTGAAGAAGCGCGCCGAGCGCACCGGCCTCAACCCCAAGACCATGGAGTCCATCGCCATCCCCGCTTCCAAGGCTCCCGTTTTCAAGGCTGGCAAGGCCCTGAAGGAAGCCGTTGCCAAGTAAGCATGCGACTGGATAAATACCTGAAGGTCTCGCGCCTCATCAAGCGGCGCACCGTGGCCAACGAGGCCTGCGACAACGAGCGCGTGTCCGTCAACGGACGGGTGCAGCGGGCGTCCTACGATGTGAAGGTGGGCGACAGAATCGCCATCCGCTTCGGTGAGCGCACCGTGGCGGTGGAGGTGGTCAGCGTGCAGGACAACGTGGGCAAGGCCGACGCGGCCGCCATGTACCGCGAGATCGCACCGGACAATCTGTCATAAAAAAATGCTTCCTCCCATACACATGAAGTGAAACTTCTTGTGTATGGGAGGAACTTTTTATGGCATACGAACTGAACACAGGCAAAACCATGCTGGAGCACCGGCTGGAACTGCTGGGGCGGGAGCACCTGACGGTGTCGGGCGTGGAGGATGTGGAACGCTTTGACGAAAACTGCATCGTCATGGCCACCTGCGTCGGCACCCTCATCGTCAGCGGCGAGGAACTGCATATCGGCAAGCTCTCATTGGATGGCGGGGAGCTCCACGTGGACGGCCGCATCGACGCGGTACACTATGAAGAGCAGACGGCCCACCGCGGAGGCTTCCTGTCCCGCCTGCTGGGCTGATGGGCAATTACATTTCCCAGCAGCTCATCTCCTTCCTGCGCGCAGCGCTGCTGGGCCTAACGGCCGGCGCGGTGTACGATCTGCTGCGCTCGGTGCGGCTGCGCAGTGTGCGCAGCCGCGGTCTGACGCATCTTCTGGATGTGGTTTACGTATTATCGCTCCTGTTGGTGGTGTTTCTCTTTGCGCTGCGGCAGGGACAGGGGGAACTGCGCCTCTATATGCTGCTGGCCATGATTCTGGGTTTTAGTTTCTACTTTTTGCTCTTTTGTCAGTTTTTCCGCCCTTTGTGGACGTTTTGGGCGGAAATTCTGGCGCTGTCAACGAGGCTTCTTCTGGCGCCGGCAAAATTTTTGCTTGGCTGCGGAAAAAAATTTCAGATTTACATAAAAAAACTCTTTCATTTTTGGTGCAAATGCGCTACAATAGGTAAGTAATTATGGACGCGTGCCCTCATTTGGCAGAAAATGGCGCAGAAAGGAGGCGGCACATCGGTGAAAAACAAGAGAAAAACCCGGAAAAAGGGTGGCATCGTGCTGGTGGTGCTGCTTCTTCTGATCGGTGTTGTGGGCTTTGAAATGGTGCAGGTCTACGCCCAGATCGGTGACGCGCAGGAACAGGAGCAGGCGCTTTCCGCGCAGGTGACGCAGCAGCAGCAGGCCAACGCCTCGCTGCGCAGCGATTTGGCCCATGCCGAGGATGAGGAGTTCATCAAGGAACTGGCCCGCGAGCAGCTGGGTCTGGCCGAGTCCGGCGAGCGCATCTTTTACGACGTGAATCATTGACCCATTCTGGGAAGGGAGAAAAACCGGATATATGGAACTGGCGGTTGGGACGATCATAAGCGGTAAGGTGACCACGATCACCAAATTCGGCGCCTTTGTGGCTTTGCCCGGCGGAAAGTCCGGCCTGGTCCACATTTCTGAGGTGGCCAGCGCTTTTGTCAGCGATGTGCACGATTTCCTCACCGAAGGCCAGGAGGTACAGGTGAAGGTCCTGTCCATCTCGCCCGAAGGGAAGATCAATCTGTCCATCAAGCAGACCCAGCCCCAGCAGCCGCGTCAGAACCGGCCGCCCTACCGCAGCCAGAGCGCCGCGCAGAGCACTGCCCAGCGCACGGCCGCCCCTGTCCAGAGTGCCGCACCTGCCGCACCGGCGGAGCCCTCCTTTGAGGACAAGCTCAAGCAGTTCATGACCATGTCGGACAGCAAAATGTCCGAACTGAACCGCAACCGCGACGGTAAGCGCCACAAGAGAAGATAAAAATCACCCCGGAAGGATTTTCCTTCCGGGGTTTTCTTATTCGTCCAGTAATTTTTCTGTCAGCCGGCGGTCAAGCTGCACACTGCCGTAGAGATTCTTGGCGCTGCAGCCAGCCCGACCGCCGCCGGCACAGGCGCAGGCACAGGCACAGGCGCAGCTGGAGGCGCAGGCGCAATGTCCGCCGCCGCCGAAACCGCCGCCGCCAAAGCCGCCGCCTCGGCTGCCGCCGCCAAAGCCGCCGCGGCTGCCGCCGCTGCTGCGGGGCGGAGAGGGTTTTTTCACCGTGCCCACGCTGCCGGGACGGGGTCTGCCGTCGCGGCCGGCGGGATACCAAAGGCCGTGAACAAACACGTAGCGGGTGCCAAAGCCGCCGCCGTAGCTGTTGGCGGAGGAAGCGGCACTGACGATGATGGAGATCACCACCACCGTGAAGATGACGAAGAACAGCATGGCAAGGATGTCATCGCCGGAGTTGTCATATTCGTAGTCGGGATAGTAATACTCGTCCTCCGGCAGATTTTCGGCGCTGTTCTCCCAGAAAAGCTCCGTGGGCCAGGAATCGTACTTCGCCACCACCCGCAGCTGCGCTCCGTGTCCCAGATCGCGTCCCTCGTGGACGGGGAAACCGTTCTGGGCGGTGTAGTCGTTCCACTGGCCGTCGGAGGGCGCGGCGGAGAAATCCACCGCCGGCAGATTCGCCGGTGCGTTCCACAGCAGCGTCATGCACTGGATGCGGGCCTCGTCAAACCAGCCGGGGGTATAGTCGTACACCACGCCGCCGCTGCCGTCCAGCGTGTACATATATTCCTGCGTCCATGCGTAGGAGAATTGGAAGACCTCGCCGTCGTCGTAGCCGCGGTCGAAGTAGACGTACATAAAGCTGTTGTCAAAGTCCAGCGAGTCGATGTTGTCCGTCAGGGCCTCCAAATCCCGGATGCTGCCGTTGGGGATGCCGATCTGCAGCCATTCCACCGGCCCCTGATCCAGCACCTCCCACTCAAAGTCCACACGGATGCGCAGGCTGCCGTCCTCGGCGCTGGGGGTGACGGTCACATCGTACTGCCGGATGAGATCCAGATCGCCGGCGTAGGCGGTGTCGGCCAGCGCAAAGGACAGGCACAGGCAAAGAGCCAGAGCGGCCAGAAGCGAAAGAAGCTTTTTCATCTCACTGCACCTCCTTGTTGCCGGTGCGCAGCTGACAGACGTGCTCCGTCTTGGCGCTCTCGGCGCGGATGGCGCGGCAATCTTCGCTGTCCCAGATGCTCTGCCAGTCGTCGCGCAGGATGTGGCCCAGCGTCACGCCGCCCAGCCAGCTCTGACAGGGCACCACAGCGCCGTCGGGCGCAACGGCCATGTTGGAAAGGCAGGCGCCGCAGCTGGGGATCAGTTGGAGACCCAGCGAACGCAGGGTGGCTTCGTCCAGCCAGCCGGGGCTGGTGAAGTCCAGCTCCATGCCCAGACCCACCGCTGTGGCGGTGGCGTCGCGGAGGATCTCCGTCAATTCCTCGGCGCTCAGCGCCGTGGCGCGGCTGTCCTCGCCCAGTGCATCGCCGGAGGGGATGAGGCCGGAGCAGGTGGCGTAGCGCACGCCCAGCGAGTGGGCCAGACGCAGCGTGGCGGCATAGTTGCGGTTCAAGGAGCACAGCGGCGTGTTGATGGAAACGATCAGCCCTGCCTCCACCGCGTTGCGGATGCCGCGCAGCGTGTCATCAAAGCCGGGAGCACCCACCAGCGTGTTGTGGGTCGTGTCATCGGCGGCGTACAGCGTCACCTGCACGCTGTCCAGACTGGCTTCGTAGAGGGATTGACACAGCTCCGCCGTCAGCAGCCGGCCGTTGGTGTTCAGGCGGGTGACAAACCACTCCGCCTCGCGTACCAGCTCCACCAGATCGTCGCGCAGCGTGGGCTCGCCGCCGGTAAAGGTGACTTGCGGGATGTTGGCCGCGCGCAGCTTCTGCAGCACGGTTTTCCACTCCTCGGTGGAGAGCTCTGCCGTCTCGCCCATGGGCTGTCCGGCGGCATAACAGTGCAGGCACTTCTGGTTGCAGTGCCAGCAGCCGTTTTTGGTCATGGCGCTGACCATCAGATCCACGCGGTGGGGCGCCGTCATGTGGGCAGCGTACTGGCCCAGCGTCAGGGACTCCACCTCCACCTCCGGCTCGCGGCCCCGGGCGATGGCGATGAGGGAGTCCAGCATCACGCCCAGATCCTCGTGCAGACGCTTGCGTGCCGTCAGGGGATAGACCTGCTGCGTGGCGGATACGGCCTGCGCGGTGATGGCCTCCCAGTCGCTCTCAGCGATCTCGCGGCCGCTGAAGGGTTCCAGCGCGTCCATGAAATTGCTGAGTAAAATCGCCCACGACAGGTTCAGCGGCACCAGATGGGCGCCGTTCAGCAGCAGTAAAAAGGGCTCGTCCGCCGTGTCCGGACGCGGCGGGATCAGGTGCATGCGCACCACGCCGGGGCCGTAGGGGTCCAGCGTGATGTGGCGCACACAGGACAAATGCTTCTGGCGGAAGGCCTGCTCCCGCCGGGTCATTTTTTTCATGGGCCACCTCCTGTGGGATAAGTTGGGTATAGTATAGCATCCGCATGCGGGAAAATCAATGCGGGGCGATTTGGACAAAGTGTAAAAAAGGAGCCGCCCTGCCAAGCAGAGCGGCCCAAGCGGGTGGGATATTGGAAAGCTTCCGATATGTATGATAAACCATTTCGTTTTCCTTGTAAATAGGAGGTTTTGCCGCAAAACCGCGACTTTTGCCGAAGGGAGGCGAAGGGGATGAAAAATGCGGACATTTGTTAATTTCTAACAAAATGGGGCTTGCCCACTTTTCAAGCCACCGGCAATCTGTTATAATACATCAAAGGATAAAGGGAAACCGCTCCCCGACCCTTTTCGTACCCGTTGACCGGACACAGGAAAGGAGCAGCCAACATGAAGTTCACATTTACTTGCAAGAAAATCGCACTCAACAACTCCGTCAAGGAATATGCCGAGAAGAAGATCAGCAAGCTGGATCGGTATTTCCAGGAGGATGCGGAAGCATTTGTGACCTTCGCCGTCGAGAAGAAGAACCGCTGTGTGGTGGAGCTGACCATTCGCAGCGCCAACGGAACCCTCTTCCGTGCACAGGAAGAAGACTCCGATGGCGATATGCGCGGCGCCATTGATGCGGCTGTCAACTTCATCGAGCGCCGTATCCGCAAGAACAAGACCCGCCTTGCCAAGAATCTGCGCCCCGAGGCCGTGGAGCCCCTGGTTCCCGAGCTGGAGCTGGCGGAGGATGCGGAGTACGAGGTGGTGCGCACCAAGCGCTTCGCCGTCAAGCCCATGAGCACCGAGGAGGCCATTTTGCAGATGAACCTGCTGGACCACGCCTTCTATGTGTTCCGCAGCATGGAGACCAACGCCGTCTGCGTGGTGTATCGCCGCAACAACGGCGGCTACGGCCTGATCGAGACGGAGGAATAATTCTCAGATAAATGCAAAGTCCCGAGCCATTTGGCTCGGGACTTTTTTGTCAGCTGTTACGCCTCAAACCGGCTCTTGTCGATCCACAGACCCAGCGCGGGGTTGGGGATAAAGTAGATCTCCTCGCCGTCGGGCATGGTGTTGTAGCCGTAAGCCAGCTTCTCCGGATCGTAGCGGCGCGCCATCTCGTCGTAGTCGGCGGCGGCGAAGCCCACGCCCTCCACCTCTTCGCGGGAGATGTTCTTCACCGCGTAGGTGATGGTGAACCGTCCGTCAGAAGAGCCGTGGATCAGATGGGCGGCGGCGCCCATGTTCTGCTGCAGGTCTTCGTTTTCCTTGAAATCCTGCAGGATCTGCAGGCGGCCGCGATAGCCGTACTTGCGGATGAGCCCATCGATGGTCTCGTCTTCGCCGAAACGCTCGATGCCGGGGGCCAGCACCAGCAGCTCGCCGCCGTCGGCGATGGCCATGCGGGTGCGGTAGACGGACTTGTTGCCCAGCCACGTGGTGTGGAACTCCTTGGGGTCAAGGTAGACCACGCACTTTTTGATGCCGCGCTCCACATAGTCCATGTTCTTTACCTGGGCCAGCGCCACAGCCTCTTCCAGCACGCGGCGGGTATCGCCGATGAACAAACCGTGGGTGCGGATGTTGCCGCCGGGCGCGGTGGTCACGGTCAGGGCAAAGATGATGGGACGTTCGCCCAGATAGGTGTTCAGGGCGTAGTCCAGGATCTTGCGCACGGGGGTGTGGTCGCGGCCCATCATGCGTTCCATGCCGTACACGGCGCCCACCATGTGGCTCTTGTTGATCATGTCGCTGCCGCCCACGCCCACGAACAGGTTCTTGGAGTGGTTGGCCATACCGATGACCTCGTGAGGCACCACCTGACCCACAGAGATGATCAGGTCATAGCTGGGATCCATCACACGGCGGTTGATCTCCACGCTCACCGGCTCCGTCCACAGCCCCTCGGTGATCTGACTGACAAAGTCGGCGGGCACCTCACCCAGCCGTACCACGTCGGTGCGCCAGTTGTGAGGGATAAACTTCTCGAAGGGGATGTCACCGAACATGTCGGCTGCCTCAGCCTCCGTCACGGGCACGTGGGTGCCCAGCGCCGGGATCAGGTCTACCTCACAGCCCATGTCGCGCAGCAGATGGTAGTACACGTTGGTGATGAAACCGGCGTTGGAGTGATAGCGGGTGTAGTCGGGGGGCAGCAGCAGCGCCTTGCGGGGCTGCTTACCCTCCAAAGACCGGATCAGGGCAGCGCGGATCTCCTCCGCGCTGAGACCCTGCTCCGTCTGAGCATGATAGAAAAGCTCCATCCTGCGCTCCTTCCCTTAGGCGTTGTAGGTGGAGGAGTGGGTGCTGCCGCCCTTGCCGGTCCAGTTGGTGTGGAACACCTGACCGCGGGGGCAGTCGATGCGCTCGTAGGTGTGGGCGCCGAAGTAGTCGCGCTGGGCCTGCAGCAAGTTCGCGGGCAGGCACTCGGTGGTGTAGCCGTCAAAATAGTTCAGGGCGGAGGAGAAAGCAGGCATGGGGATACCCACCTTCACAGCGTAGGAGATGACCTCGCGCCATGCGGGCACCAGCTCCTCGATGACGTTGGCGAAGTAATCGTCCATCAGCAGGTTCTCCAGCTGGGGGTTCTTGTCAAAGGCGTCCTTGATCTTGCCCAGGAACACGCTGCGGATGATGCAGCCGCCGCGCCACATCAGAGCCAGACCGCCGAAATTCAGGTTCCAGCCATGGGTCTGCGCGGCGGAGCGCATCACGGCGTAGCCCTGTGCGTAGGAGATGATCTTGGAGGCATACAGCGCCTTGCGGATGCACTCGATGAAGGCTTCCTTGTCGCCCTCGAAAGCGGGGATGGCGCGGGGGAAGCGGCGGGCGGCCTTGACGCGCTCGTTCTTCACGGCGCTCAGGCAGCGGGAGAACACGGCCTCACCGATCAGGGTCAGGGACACGCCCTCGTCCAGAGCGGAGATGACAGTCCACTTGCCCATGCCCTTCTGGCCGGCAGCGTCCAGAATGTAGTCCACGGTGGTCTCGCCCTTTTCATCCTTGTAGCCCAGGATGTCGCGGGTGATCTCGATGAGGTAGCTGTCCAGCTCGGTCTCGTTCCATGCGGCGAAGACCTTGTGCATCTCCTCGGCGGACATGCCCAGACCGTCGCGCATCAGCTGATAGGCCTCGCAGATCAGCTGCATGTCGCCGTACTCGATGCCGTTGTGCACCATCTTCACGAAGTGGCCGGCGCCGTTCTCGCCCACCCAGTCGCAGCAGGGATCGCCGTTTTCCACCTTGGCGCAGATGCTCTGGAAGATGGGCTTGACAAAGGGCCATGCAGCGGGGGAACCGCCGGGCATCAGGGAGGGGCCGTTCAGGGCGCCCTCTTCGCCGCCGGAGACGCCGCAGCCCACAAACAGCAGGCCTTTGCTTTCCACATAGGCGGTGCGGCGCATGGTGTCGGGGAAGTGGCTGTTGCCGCCGTCGATGATGATGTCGCCTTCCTCCAGCACGCCCAGCAGCTGCTCAATGAGAGCGTCCACGGCGGCGCCGGCCTTGACCATCATCATGACCTTGCGGGGCTTTTCCAGATTGGCGGCCAGCTCCTCGAGGGAGTAGGTTCCGATAATGTTCTTACCCTTGGCGCGGCCTTCCACAAAGTTGGTGACCTTGTCGCCGGTGCGGTTGTAAACGGCCACGGTGAAGCCCTTGGACTCCATGTTCATGACCAGGTTTTCACCCATAACTGCCAGGCCAATGAGGCCGATATCTGCCTTTTTCATCGCAATATTCTCCTTATTCGTCAATATGGGGGGTTAGCGCTTCACGCGGGCGTTGCCGCTCCAAACGGCCCAGACCTGCTCTTCGTCGGCAGGCTGTGCGTAGTCGTTGAGCATGGTGGCAGCCATCACGCCAGTGGCCCAGCCGAAGTGCAGGCAGTCCTCGGCCTTCCAGTTCTTCAAAATGCCGTACAGCAGACCGCCCACGAAGCCGTCGCCGCCGCCGATGCGGTCCATGACCTGAATGGGACGGGGCTCAGCCACGTGCCATTCACCGTCGCGCAGCAGGATGGCGCCCCACAGGTGCTCGTTGGCGTTGATGACCTGACGCAGGGTGGTGGCGAAGGTGGTGGCGTTGGGATACTGCTCCTGCACCCGCAGGATCATCTCCTTGAAGGACTCGATCTTGCCGCTCAGATCCTTGCCGCCGGCCTCGGGGCCCTTGACCTTCAGGCACAGCTGGAAGTCCTCTTCGTTGCCGATCAGGATGTCGGACAGGGAAGCGATCTCATGGAAAGCGGCGTGCAGCTCCTCCTCACGGCCTTTCCAGAAGGAGGCGCGGTGGTTCAGGTCGAAGGAGATCTTGGTGCCGTAGGCCTTGGCGGCGCGGGCCAGCTCCACGCAGAAGCGGCTGGTCTCGGGGCTCAGGGCGGCGATCAGACCGCTCAGATGCAGGATCTCCACGCCCTCTTCACCGAAGATGCGCTGGAGGTCGAAGTCCTCCACCTTCAGCGTGCGGCCCACCTCACCGGCGCGGTCGTTCTGCACGCGGGGACCGCGCAGACCGAAACCGGAATCGGCGATGTTGAACTGGTGACGGTAGCCCCAGGGATCGCCCTGAGGAACTTCCTTGCCCTCATACTCCATGCCGCGGCTGCGCAGGTCGTTCTTGATGAACTGGGCAATGGGGGAACCCTCCACGAAGGTGGTCAGCACCTTGACGGGCAGACCCAGGGAGGAAGAAACGGTGGCCACATTGGTCTCGGCGCTGGTGGCCTGCATGTAGAACTCGTGGCTGATGTGGACGGGCTGGCGGTTGATGGGGGTGATACGGACGCCCATGCTGGTGGGCACCACAAGTGCGTAGCGTTTCATCTGTTGTTCTCCTTTTTGTTCCTTTTATTTGATAAATTTGTCAAATCCAAAGTAATTGCGGGTGTTGCGGTAGCTGATGTTCTCCACGATGCTGCCCAGCAGCTCCAGATCCCGCGGATACTCGCCCTCTTCGGCCATGGTGCCCAGCAGATTGCACAGGATCCGGCGGAAGTATTCGTGGCGGGTGTAGCTGAGGAAGCTGCGGCTGTCGGTCAGCATGCCCACAAAGGTGCCGGCCACGCCCATGCTCATCAGATCCGTGAGCTGCTGCTCCATGCCCTTTTTGTGGTCGTTGAACCACCAAGCGCTGCCCATCTGCAGGCGGCCGGGCACGGGGGCGTTGGTCTGGAAGGAGCCCATCACCGTGGCGATGACGGCGTTGTCCGTGGGGTTGAGGGAGTAGAGGATGGTGCGGGGCAGGGCGTCGTCCCGCTCCAGCAGATCCAGCAGGCGGGAGAGCACCGGTGCGGTGAACCCCTCGTCGTTGATGGTGTCGTAGCCGGTGTCGGGACCCAGCTTTTCAAACATGGTGGACGAGGCGTTGCGCACGCAGCCGAAGTGCAGCTGCATGGCCCAATCCCGCTCCTTGTAGGCGCGGGCGCAGGTGCGCAGCAGCGCCGTCTGGAAGGCCTCGCTCTCCTGAGCGGAGATGGCCTCGCCGGCCCGGCCCTTTTTCAGGATCATGTTCAGCACCTCTTCCGAGGCGGTGCGGCACACGATCTTGTCCAGACCGTGGTCGGCCACACGGCAGCCAACGCTGTGGAAGAAGGCGATGCGCTGCAAAAGCGCCTGCCGCAGATCGTCCACCGTGCCGATAGTCATGCCGGCGGCCTTTTCCAGCTTCTCCAGATAGGCGCCGAAGTCCGGCTTGTCCGGCCGCAGAGCCTTGTCGGGGCGGAAGGTGGGCAGTACGGCGCTGGGGCAAGCGGCGTCGGCGGCGATGGCCATGTGATGGCGCAGATCGTCCACCGGATCATCCGTGGTGCAGATCAGCTGTACGTTGCTCTTTTCCATCAGACCCCGGGCGGACATGTCACTGCGCGCCAGCATGGCGTTGCACTTGGCGTAGACCTCGTCGGCATTCTTGGCGCTGAGGGGCTCGTGGATATCAAAATAGCGCTGCAGCTCCAGATGCGTCCAGTGGTACAGCGGGTTGCCGATGAGCTGAGGCACCGTGGCCGCCCATGCGTGGAACTTTTCTTCGTCGGATGCGTCGCCTGTCACGCACCGCTCCGGTACCCCGTTGGCGCGCATGACGCGCCACTTGTAGTGGTCACCGCCCAGCCACACCTGCGTAATGGTGGGAAAATGCCGGTCTTCGGCGATCTCCGCCGGGTTGATGTGGCAGTGATAATCGATGATCGGCATGCGTGCGGCGTGCTGGTGATAGAGCGTGCGGGCCGTGTCAGTTTTCAGCAGGAAATCCTTGTCCATAAACGGCTTCATGTGCTTCACCTCGTATTGATTTTGGGTGGTTTGCGGGCATTTGCCCCCATTCTTGAGGTCAGTATATCACTGGTATATCACAAATGCAATAATATTTTCAAAAAAACCTGCAAAGCCTTGCAAATAAAGGAAAATTTTGAAATACAAGTGATATATTTTCTTGACATGGCGCAGGGGTTGGTATACTCTGTAAGCAAGAAGAAAAACAAGGAGGACGTTCATTATGAAGCTTTCCCACGCATCCATCGCGGAAAACCGCGCCCTGTTTGAGGGCAAGGGCTATCAGATGCCCGCCTTTGACCGTGACGCCATGATGGCCGCCACGGCGGATCATCCCACCTGGGTCCACTTCGGCGCCGGCAACATCTTCCGCGGTTTTCTGGCTCCGCTGGCCCAGCAGCTGCTGGACGAGGGCGTCACCGACACCGGCATTGTGGTGGCTGTGGGCTTTGACTCCTCCCTGCTGGATGCCGTGTACCGCCCCTATGACAACCTGACCGTGGTGGCCACCCTGTGCTCCGACGGAGAGATCCGCAAAAAGGTGGTGGCCAGCATCGCCGACAGCATCTGCATGGTGGACGGCGGCGAGGAATGGGAAAAGGTGTGCCGTGCCTTCCGCAATCCCTCGCTGCAGATGGCAAGCCTGACCATCACCGAAAAGGGCTATAACTACCTCGCCTCTGACGGCAGCATCCTGCCTGCTGTGGCCAAGGATATGGAAGCCGGTCCGCAGGGTGCTGTGGGCTATCTGGGCCGCATTGCCGCCCTGTGCCACGAGCGCTATACCGCCTGCGGCGCGCCCATCGCACTGGTGAGCATGGACAACTGCTCCCACAACGGCTCCCGTCTGGAGGCCGCCGTGCTGGCCATCGCCGAGGGCTGGCTGCAGCGCGGTCTGTGTGAGGAGGGCTTCCTTGTCTGGCTGCGCGACCGCAGCAAGATCACCTTCCCCTGGAGCATGATCGACAAGATCACTCCCCGCCCCGACGAGTCCGTGAAGGACATGCTGGAAGCCGACGGCCTGGAGGGCATGGACCTCCATGTGACCCGTCACGGCTCCTATGCCGCCGCCTTCGTCAACACCGAAGAGGCGGAGTATCTGGTCATCGAGGATAAGTTCCCCAACGGCCGCCCCGCGCTGGAGCGCACCGGCGTCATCTTTACCGATGGCGAGACGGTGGATATGGTGGAGACCATGAAGGTCTGCACCTGCCTCAATCCCCTGCACACCGCCATGTCCGTGGTGGGCTGCCTGCTGGGCTTCACCCGCATCAATGCGGAGATGAAGGATGAGGACCTGCGTGCGCTGGTGGAGCGTGTGGGCTATGTGGAAGGCCTACCCGTGGTGGTGGATCCCGGTGTTATCGACCCCAAGGCCTTCATCGACGAGGTCATTTTGAAGCGCTTCCCCAACCCCTTCCTGCAGGATGATCCCCGCCGCATCGCCACCGATACGTCCCAGAAGATCCCCGTCCGCTTCGGCGGTACCATCCGCAAATATGCCCAGCGCGAGGATCTGGACGTGCGCGATCTGAAGTGCATCGCCTTTGTGCTGGCCGCGTGGTGCCGCTACCTCATGGGCATCGACGATGCAGGCAACGCCTTCACCCCCAGCGATGACCCTATGCTGCCGGAGCTGATGGCCCAGATGGCCCACGTGAAGCTGGGCGAGGCCTGCGATGTCCACGCCACACTGCAGCCCATCCTCTCCAACGCCGCCATTATGGGCAGTGATCTCTATGAAGTGGGTCTTGCCGAGCTGGTGGAGGAGAACTTTGCCCGCATCATCGAAGGCCCCGGCGCTGTGCGCCGCGTGCTGCACGAGCTGGTGGAGATCTGAGGAGAAGTGCCATGACCCATGTAGCCATTCCCCCCAAAGAGCCGGGTGAGAGCGGACGCCAGTTCGCCTACCGCGTGCTCTACAACGCCATTATGACGCTGCAGCTGCCGCCCAGCTGGGTGCTCAGTGACAGTGAGCTGAGTCAGGCGCTGCAGATCAGCCGCACCCCCATCCGCGAGGCCATCGTCTCGCTGCAGGAGGCCAAGTTGGTGGAAGTCTTCCCCCAGCGGGCCAGCATCGTTTCCCGTATCGATCTGGACGCCATTGAAGAGGGTGTGTTCCTGCGCTATCACACCGAGTGCGCCATCTTCCGCGAGGCGGTGCGCAAAGCCGACGGCGCTGCTGTGGGCCGTCTGCGCGCCAACCTGCTGGAGCAGGAGCGGCGGCTGCAAAGCGGCGATGTGCTGGGCTATTTCCAGTTGGACAACGCCTTCCACAAGGAGCTCTATCTCATCGCCGGCAAGCCCTGGGTCTGGTCCACCGTGGCCCGCATCGTCACCCACCATGACCGGGTGCGCCTGCTGCAGGCCCAGTTGGGTGCCGAACAGCTGTGGCCCGCCCACCGGGAGCACTGGGAGATGCTGGACATCATCATGCAGCGCAGCGAAAAGAACATGGACGAATTTTTCCATGACCACCTGACTGCCGGTTATCGCAGCGCCCTGCCGGAGCTGATCCGCCGCTTCCCTGAATACTTTGTACTGTAAAAAAAGATCCGAAACCATGCGGTTTCGGATCTTTTTTGTTTAGATATCCAGAATTTCCAGATCGGAGGCGTTCACTTTGCGCAGGTCCTTGCGGGCCACGATGTCGTACATGCACGGCACTACCAGCAAGGTCATCAGCGTGGCATAGGTCAAGCCACCGATGCATACCAGAGCCACCGGCTGCATCAGCGCCGTGCCGGCGTTCTTGGCAAAGGCCATGACCACAAGGCCCAGGATGGTGGTGATGGAGGTCATCAGAATGGGGCGCAGACGGGTGATGCCGGCCTCAATGATGGCCTCGCGGCGTTCCATGCCCTCCAGACGCAGCTGGTTGATGTAGTCCACCAGCACGATACCGTTGTTGACGATGATGCCCACCAGCATCACAAAGCCGATGAGGGAGATGACGCTCACTTCAATGCCGGCGATCAGCAGCGCCAGGAAGCCGCCGGTGAAGGCCAGGGGGATAGTGAACATGACGATGAAGGGAGAGCTGAGGGACTGGAACTGGGCCACCATGATGAAGTACACCAGTACGATGCCCAGCAGCAGCATCAGCAAAAGCTGCTGCATGGCTTCCATGATCATCTCGTTCTCACCGGTAAAGCTGATCTTCACGCCTTCCGGCAGCGTGACGCCGGCCACAGCCTTCTCCACCTCGGCAGAAACCTTGGTCACGTTGTAGCCCTCGGCAATGGCGGCAGAAACGGTGACGTAGCGGCGCTGCTCGCTGTGGCTAATGCTGTTGAGGCTCACCGTCTCTTCAATGGTGGCTACCTCGGAGAGCTTGAAGCTCTCAGTAGCAGCGGAAGCGGCAGAAGAGGTGGCACTGCCCATCATGCTGCCCATGGAGGCCGACGAGCCGCCCATCATGGACGACATGCCGGAAGAGCCCGTGGAACTCATGGAACCCATGGAAGCGGAGGAGGACGCGGTGATCTCCAGCGCCATCAGCTTCTCGCGGGTCATGCGGGCCTCCTCGGCGCTTTCGATGGTCACGCCCACGTCCATGCCGTCCAGCGTCATGTCGGCGGCGGTGGTGGAATCCACCAGCGCTGCAGCCACCTGCATATAGATCTGAGCCACGGTCATGCCCTTTTGCATGGCGGCATTGCGGTCAATGGACACATGGATGGCCTCCACTGCGTCCTCCAGACCGTCGGACACCTTGGCAGTGCCTTCTACCTTTTCGATCTGGGCGGCCAGATCACGGGCGGCGCGCTGCAGAAGCTCCATATCCTCACCGTAGACCTGCAGTGATACGCCGCTGCCGGTCATCATGGTGGTCATGCTGTCCATGGCGCCGGCGGCGGATACAGTGCACTTCATGTCGGCGCACAGCTCCTCGATGGCCTTGCCGGCGGCGGCGCCGGATTCGCCTTCCGGCAGCGTCACGTAGGCGGTCACGGTGTAAGCGCCGCCTCCGCCGCCCATCATGCTGGTTACGTCGCTGCCACCCATGGTGGCGCCCACGGTCTCCACGTGCTCCACCGTGGCGGCGCGGCGCAGCACCTCATCGGCCAGCTCCACCGCTTCTTCCCGCTCGATGCCCTCAGGCATGGTGATGGTCACGTTGATCATGTTCATGTCCATGCTGGGCATAAAGGTGAAGCCGCGGCCCAGTGCCAGACCGGCAGAGCCCAGCAGCAGCGCCAGCGCCAGAAGCAAGACAATGGCCTTGTGGCCCAGGGACCAGGAGACTGCCTTGCGGTAGGCGGGATAGATCTTATCCAGAATGCCCGGCTTCTGGGGCTTTTCCTTGCGCAGCATGCCGGATGCCATGGCGGGCACCAGCGTCAGCGCCACGATGAGACTGGCCATGAGGGAATAGGTCATGGTCAGTGCCAGATCGGTAAACAGCTGTCGGGTCAGACCCTCCACAAAAACAATGGGGGCAAATACGCACACCGTAGTCAGCGTGGAGGAGGTGATGGCGCCCATCACCTGCTGCGCGCCGGAAACGGCGGCCTGCGTTACGGTGGCACCCTTGCTGCGCAGGCGGTAGATGTTTTCGATGACCACCACCGAGTTATCCACCAGCATACCTACCGACACGGCAAGACCGCTCAGGGAGATCATGTTGATGGTCACGCCGGAGAAGTACATCAGCACGATGGCGAACACCAGCGAAATGGGGATGGCGCACAGGGTAATGATGGTGGGTCGGATATCCCGCAGGAACAGCCACAGAATGATGACCGAGAACAGGATGCCCCAGCCCAGGCTGGACAGGATCTCCTCGATGATCATGAAGATGTAGTAACCCTGATCCATCAGGGCCACAAATTCCAGACCCTCGTATTCAGCCTCCAGCTCGTCAAAGCGCTCCTGAATGTTTTCGGAAACCTCCGCCGTGGCGTAGGTGGACTGCTTGGTAAAGGTGGCGATCACGCCGTTTTCGCCATTGAGCTTGGCGTAGATGTCGGTGGAGTTGTCGGTGATAAAGACGTCCGCCACGTCCTTCAGGCGGATGGGCTCCATACCCTTCAGACCCAGATCAAAGAGGATCATGTCCTCCAGAGAATCCTGGGTTTCGATACTGTCGCCCACGCTCACCATATACTGCACGCCCTCTTCGGTGATGTAGCCGGCGGGCATGGAGAAGTTCTGGGCCGTCAGCAGGGCGGAGATGGTGTTGATATTCAGCGCGCCGCTCATGTCAGCCTGATTCAGGGCGCCTTCGCGGGAGCTCTCCAGCGTGGCCAGACCCTGCTCAATCTGGGTCAGGGCGCTGTCCAGCTGAACGTTGGCCGAGAGCAGCTGCGTCACACCCTCTGCCAGCGTCATCACGCCGGAAGAGATCTGGTCGGCGATGTCGGCAATGCCGTCCTCATTTTCCAGCTTGCCCAGCTGGTCTTCTACCTTATCCAGTTCTTCCTGCCACTGCTGCAGCTTCTCGCCCATGTTCTCCCATGTGGCGTTCAGCGCGGCCAGGCGCAGCTCCAGAGCGGCCAGCTCGGCCTGCACCTGCAGGTATTCGGGGTCATTTTCAATGGCGGCGATCTTCTCCGCCTTTTCCTCCTCCGTCAGATTTTCGTCCTGGCGGATGGTCTCCATCTGGTAGTGGTATTCGGCGTTTTTGGCATCCAGCTGTGCCTTTTCGCGCTGGATGGCACCCAGCTCGCTGATGTTGCTTTGCAGGTTCTCCTGACTCTGCCGCAGGGCTTCCAGCGTCTGCTGCACGGAGATCAGCGCCTGCTCGGCCGCGCCGCGCAGGGCGGCTTCCGAACCGTCGCGGATGGCGTTCTTGGCACTCTGGAGCTGCCAGCGGGTATTGTAAAGCTGCTTGGCGGCGTCGTCCAGCTGGGCCTCAATGGCCTCGGCCAGTTTCTTGCTCAGTTCATCCAGCTTCTCCTGGTTCAGCAGCACGTGCAGCTGCCGCTCCACCGTGCCGGTGATGTCCACGCTGGCCACGCCGCTGATACCGTTGAGCTTGTCAGTCAGCGTGTCCTCTACAAATTCGGACATTTCGTAAACGTCCTTGCCTTCATAGCCGATGGCAGCCACCTGTACCGGCAGCATGGAGGGGTTGATCTTCAGCACGTAGGGGGTACCGATGGTGTCGTCCCAGGAGCCCTGCAGCGCGGAGATCTTCTGCTGGATGTCCACGCTGATGCTGTCCATATTGACGCTGTCTTCAAACTCCAGCGCCACCATGGACACGCTGTTCTGGGAGGTGGAGGTGACGGACTTGATCTCGTCCAGCGTGGCCATGGACTGCTCCATAGGCCGCGTCACATCCGTCTCCACCGCCTCGGGACTGGCACCGGGATCGGTGGTCACAATGATGACATAGGGGAAGTTCATGTTGGGCAGCAGGTCCGGCGTCATCTTCAGATAGGCCACCACGCCCAGAATGATCACGGCCAGAACGGCCACAAAAACGGTCAGCGGTTTTTTGACGCTGAATTTCGGCATAGTTGTTCGCTCCTTAATCGCTCAAACGGCAAGGGAAGATTTTTAACTTTGACAGTGTACCATTTGTTCATTAAAAATGCAACATAGCCGCCGGATTATTCACAAAACCGTTACAAAAAAACACCGGACCGCCTGTCGGCGATCCGGTGTTTTTTAGTCGATGGTGCGCACGAAGGTCATGCCGCCCTTTTGCATGTGCACATCCAGCCGTACCCGGTCACCCCGGATATAGCTGCGGGTGTACTCGTAGATGCGGCCGTCTTCCGTCTTGGTGCGGCGCTGGTGGAAAAAGGCACAGCTGCCGCTTTCCACACCCAGAAGCCGGGACTGATGCGCGTCCAGCACAACGGCCTCATAGCTGTCGTCCGCCGAGAAGGGGACGATGCCTACGTGGTACAGCAGGCTGTAGAAGCTGTGGGTCTGCACCATTTCCCGCGTCAGGTTGGGGAAGATGTACTGAGGATAGTAGGAGGTCTCCAGGATCAGAGGCTGACCGTCCACGTTGCGGATGCGAGTGAAGCAGTACACGCTGGTGCCTTCCTTCAGCTCCATCTTCTGGCAGATGGCGGCTGCGGGTACGATCACGTCAAAGTCCACCAGTGTGGAGGAGGGCACCTTGCCCATGGAGGAGACCTCCGTGGTGAAGGAGTAGCGCACGCCGCGGCGGTTGGTGGCAGGGTCAGCCACAAAGGTGCCCTTACCCCGCTTGCGGACCACCAGACCTTCATCCTCCAGCTCGCCGATGGCCTGACGGACCGTGTTGCGGCTCACGTTCAGCGCGCGGCACAGCTCCGCCTCCGAGGGCAGCAGAGCGCCCACGGCCAGAGCGCCGGAGGAGATATGGCGCTTGATGATGCCGACCAGCTGGGTATACAGCGGGATATCACTGTTGAGCGACAGCTTGTCGGCCAGAATCGGACTCAGTTCCATAAAAGTAGGATTCCTTTCCCCGCGGAAGATCCCGCCGTTGCGGCAGAAAGCCGAAAAACGGGAGGCCCGGGGCAAATTTTCGAAAAACTGTTAAGGACAGGGGGAAAAATCGGCGCCGAAAAAGGTCGGCACCTGATTTCGGAAGCCAACAGCGCCGCCCTTGTGGCGGCGCTGTTGGCGGAACAAAAAAGAAGGAAAACTTCGGGGAATAGCTTGTTAACTTTTCCGCAGCTGCTTACAGCAGGGTGGAGAAGTGCTTGATGGTGCGGACCATCTGAGAAACGTAGGAGTTCTCGTTGTCGTACCAGGACACGACCTGAACCTGAGTGCAGCCGTTGCCCAGATCCATGACCATGGTCTGAGTAGCGTCAAACAGGGAGCCGAAGCGCATGCCGATGACGTCGGAAGAGACGATCTCGTCCTCGGTGTAGCCGTAGGACTCGTTGGCAGCGGCCTTCATGGCGGCGTTGATCTCGGCGACGGTGACGACACCCTCAACAACGGCGTTCAGCATGGTGGTGGAGCCGGTGGGGGTGGGAACGCGCTGGGCAGCACCGATCAGCTTGCCGTTCAGCTCGGGGATGACCAGGCCGATGGCCTTGGCAGCACCGGTGGAGTTGGGCACGATGTTGATGGCGCAGGCGCGGGAGCGGCGCAGGTCACCCTTCCTCTGGGGACCGTCCAGAGGCATCTGATCGCCGGTGTAGGCGTGGATGGTGCACATGATGCCGGACTTGATGGGAGCCAGGTCGTTCAGAGCCTTAGCCATGGGAGCCAGGCAGTTGGTGGTGCAGGAAGCGGCGGAGATGATGTTGTCTTCCTTGGTCAGGGTCTCGTGGTTGACGTTATAAACGATGGTGGGCAGGTCGTTACCGGCGGGAGCGGAGATGACGACCTTCTTGGCGCCGGCGTCGATGTGAGCCTGAGCCTTGGCCTTGGAGGTGTAGAAGCCGGTGCACTCCAGCACGACGTCAACACCCAGCTCAGCCCAGGGCAGATCGGCGGCGTTAGCCATGGCGTAGATGGTGATCTTCTTGCCATCGACAACGATGTTGTCCTCGCCGGCCTCGACGACGTGACCCATAGCGGCGTAGTTGCCCTGGGTGGAGTCATACTTCAGCAGGTGAGCCAGCATCTTGGGGGAAGTCAGGTCGTTGATAGCGACAACCTCGAAACCCTCAGCGCCGAACATCTGACGGAAAGCCAGACGACCGATACGGCCAAAACCATTGATTGCAACTTTGATGCTCATAATGTTTTTCTTCCTTCCTATGATGTGAAATGTGCCATAAACAGGCAAAACATCTCAAATGTATGGTACGTTTAGTATTATATGCGTATTTGTGAAAAAATCAACCCTTTTCTGCGAAAATTTTAAGACTTCCCGAAAATAGACGAAAAGGCTTGTTTTTTGGCATTTTTTTTGGTATAGTTTGGCCGTAGCGGTGGTTTTTGCCGGACATAATCCGTAGCGATTTTCGCAACTTTATGGATAGGATAGGAGGCGCATGCGCATGGCACAATATGAACAGGAACGGCTGCTCAATGAGATCCTGCCCAACGTGGCATCTCAGCTGCGCGGCCCTCTGGGCAATATGCATGTTGCCATCCAGCGCATGACGCCGCAGGACGGCACCGACGAAAAGGCCGAGCGCAACATGGCCATTCTGGCGCAGAGCTATTACCGCACCATGCGTCTGGTGAACAACCTGTCCGCTGCGCCCATGCTGCTGGACACCACGCCGTTTTTAACGGCCAATGTGGAGCTGGTGGCGTGGCTGAAGGGTCTGGTGGCGCAGGCCCAGCCGCTGGCGGAGGAGGCCGGCGTGGAGGTGCGCTTCACTTCGCCGCTGCCCCATCACAGCGTGGCCATTCATAAGGAGCATATGGAGCGTCTGGTGTGGAATCTGCTGTCCAACGCCATGAAGTTTACGCCCAGCGGCGGAACTGTTACCGTGTCGCTGCGTCTGAGCGGCCAGCAGGTACTGCTGGAGGTTTCGGATACCGGCTGCGGCATCAGTGAGGAGCTGCAGGAAACGGTGTTTGACCGCTATCTCCATCCGGAGCGGATGGATCCCCAGCCCCACGGTCTGGGTCTGGGTCTGCCCCTGTGCCGCCGCATTGCCGAAGGCCACGGCGGCCGCCTTGTGCTGCGCTCCCACGTGGGCGAAGGCACCACCGTCACGGTGGCGCTGCCGGATAAAAAGCATCTGGTGGCCGTGGTGCGCGAGCCCGGTTTCCACTATGCCGGCGGCTTCCAGCCGGTGCTGATGGAGCTGAGCGACGCCCTGCCTTACGGTGCATTCCGCGCCCGGCATATCGACTGAATGTTGCTGACCCCGGCGCAAGCCGGGGTCATGCTGTATCAAACCTTCCCAAGGAGGGAACAAAAGGGTTATGACGAACAAGAAAGTTTTGGTGGCCACGTCCGGCGGCGTGGACAGCAGCGCGGCGGCCGTGCTGCTGCAGCGGCAGGGCTACCGCGTGGACGGCGCTATGCTGGATCTGCTGCCCTGCGGCAATGACACCGCCGACGCTGAGGCGGTGGCCCGCCGTCTGGGCATGGCGTTCCGCGTCATCGACGGCGCGCAGCCCTTCGCCGCAGAGGTGATGGACCGCTTTGTATCCGAATACTGTGCCGGCCGCACGCCCAACCCCTGCATCGACTGCAACCGCTGTCTGAAATTCGGTCTCTTTCTCGATGCGGCGCTGGAGCTGGGCTATGATTATATCGCCACCGGCCACTATGCCCGGGTGGCTCACGGTGCCGAAACCGGGCAATACCGCCTGCTGCGGGGGCTTGACCGCCGCAAGGACCAGAGCTATATGCTCTACCAGCTGACGCAGCGCCAGCTTTCCCACCTGCTGCTGCCGGTGGGCGAATATGAAAAGAGCGAGATCCGCGACCACGCCCGGGCGGCAGGTCTGGAAAACGCCGACAAATCCGACTCGCAGGACATCTGCTTCATCCCCGATGGAGATTATGCCCGTTTCCTGCGCGAATATGGTGGCGTGGAAATGGAAGCGGGCGATTTTGTGGATGGCACCGGCCGCGTGCTGGGCCGCCATAAGGGCCTTCCCTGCTACACCACCGGCCAGCGCAAGGGTCTGGGCGTGTCCGCCGGCCGGCATGTGTATGTGGTGCGGAAAAACGCCGCCGACAATACCATTTTGCTGGGCGATGAAGAAGATCTCTATACCGATACGCTGACCGCCTGCCGCGTCAACTGGATATCGGGCGAGGCGCCTGCACGGCCCGTCCGCTGCACCGCCAAAACGCGCTACAGTCAGACCGAGGCGGAAGCCACCGCCGAAGCGCTGCCGGAGGGCCGGCTGCGCCTGACATTCGATACACCCCAGCGAGCCGTCACCGCCGGGCAGGCGGTGGTGCTCTACCGCGGCGAGGAAGTCCTCGGCGGCGGAACGATCGAATAAAAAAGGAGCCTTGTGCCACGCATAAGGCTCCTTTTATCGTTCGCTGATCCGCCATTCCTCCTGGTAGATCATGTCGTCAATGTCCAACGGTTTCCTCGGCTCCATGTGCGCCCTCCCTTCTGCGCTTCTGTCTATACCGGACAGCTACAATGCAATGTTTTGGCATTGCCCTTGTGGGCAAGGGTACTATTGAAAGCATTTGCATACATGTGTATACTTTTGTATCGAACGAACGTTCTATTTTGTTGCAGGAAATTTCATCATCATTGCGGGCAGGTGTGCTACAGTACGATGCCAGGAAACTTGAAAGGGGGTGGAATCGTGGAACGGAACAGGCAGCGCAAGTGGGACAAGAAGCACCTGCGGACGGTCTCAACGCATTTGACCTACAAAGACTGGGCGCGTCTGCAGATGATTTGTCAAGCTGAGGGCACCAAGCCGTACCGCCTGCTGAGGGACTACCTCAAACACTACATGGCCGCGGCAGAACGGCGGTTGTTCGACCCGCGCGCCTATCGGTGACGCCGCCCGCACAACGGCTTGTGCTGTGATTCTCCATCTGGCACTACATCTTGTGCTCCCTCTTTCTGTGCTTGGCCCATCGTGGCAGACGGTCAAGGCCAAGACAAGCGGCCCGCCGGCGGGTCTGCGCCCCGCCCAAGCGGTGCCGGCCTGCGTTCGTGGCCATACATGGCCCCGCCCGCGTCCGTTCCCGCTTGGCCCTTGCGGGCATGGCGGGCCGGCCTTGACTACGCCCGCCATACTTGGGCCATCACATGAAAGGGGGACACTTCGATGATAAGTGCCAATATTCCAAATCACGTTCGCAAAGCCGTTTACAAGCGGGACGGCTACCGCTGCGCGCTGTGCGACAACAACCGCGGCCTGCAGATTCACCACTACGTCAGCCGCGGCCAGGGCGGCTGCAATCACCCCATGAATCTCATCACGCTCTGCTGGAACTGCCATGCCATCATTCATGGCACCAGGCTGCCTGGATACGATTTCATGGGGCAGGATGACCTCATCCAGGCGTGCGCAGAATACCTGGGAGACTACTATGCTCCGGATTGGTATCCTTACGATGGGTGACGCTTCGGCGTCACTCTTACTGGCAATCAAGCGGTGCGCCGGCGGGGCCCACCCCCGCGGGTGCAGCCTGCGCCGGTGCCGCCACAATGCGGCGGCCCTCGGCGCGCCTGCCCCCTTGGCGTGCGCGCCCCCGCCCGCCGGCGCTGTGCCGTCCTGGCTGATGCCAGACCGGCACGATTTGAATACTGCGCGGTGCTCGGCCGCTCGCGGCCTGTGCCCTTGCTCTCGTCGCCGCCGGCCCTGTTTCATTGCGGGGGGTGGTGCCGGCGGCTCCTCGGCGGGGGTTGGTGCGGGGCGGCTCCATGTGCGCCCTCCCTTCTGCGATTCTGTCTATACCGGACAGTATATGCAGTGGGTGCGGGGACGATGCCTGTCTTTTCAGCCGCGGAAGAGCTTTCCCCGCCATCTGCGGCGGTAGAGCAGGGTGAAGCGCTGCAGGACCTTGTCAAAAAGCAGCCAGATCACACAACCCAGCAGTACGGTGACCAGCAGCAATATTTGCCCGCCGCCGGTGTATTCTTCGGCAAGGTATTCCATCCCCAGCACAAAAATAGCCAGAGAGTACATGACGCTCACCGCCGCAGCAAAAAGGAGCAGCTTCACAAGGCCGGACAGAAGTTTGCCGGGGATCGTGCAGTTAATTCGGGGCCGCAGCACCGGAAACCAGCCCAGAAAAAGATAGAGAAGCGCTACTTCCTTGTCCGGCGTCAGCAGAAGCGCCAAAATGGAAACAGCGGCGTAAAAAAGAAGTGCCGTTTTTCCGCCGTATTCTTCCAGTACCGGCAACGTGCACAGCATAGCCAGAACAGGGCAGCAGAAGGTGGCTAAGGGCAGCAGGCCGCCCATGTTTAAAAGCACAAGAGCCAGAGCGGCCAGCACGCCGCACAGTGCCAGACGGCGGCTGCTATCGCGGAATCTGCTCATGCCAGGAATTCCTGAATATCCCCGATGAGGCTGTGGCAGGCCGCGTTGGCAGCAAAGACGGAGCAGTTATGCAGCACGTCCAGCGGCGTGCCGTCCATCTGCGTCACTTTGCCGCCTGCCTCGGTGAGGATCAGGCTGCCGGCCGCGATATCCCAGGGCCGCAGGCGGCACTCGAAGAACACCTCCACGCGGCCTGCGGCGATGTAGCACAGATCCAGCGCTGCCGCGCCCAGACGGCGGAAGTCGCCCACGCGGTCATAGAGGGTGCGCATGATGGCAAAGTGGCGGTCGGTCAGCTCCCGGTCATAGGCGGTGGAGCCGCACAGCAGAATGCCGTGAGAGGGGTCGGAATCGCTGACATGGATGGGTTTGCCGTTGAGGGTGGCACCCTTGCCCCGCTGGGCGGCAAACAGCTCACCGCGGTAGGGGTTATATACCACGCCATACTCGGAAACACCGTTTCTCGCCAGCGCCACGGAGATGTTGCTGTGGCCGAAGTCGCGCACAAAGTTGGCCGTGCCGTCAATGGGGTCCACGATGAAGGTCCACTCGGTGGCGATCTCCCCGTGCTCGCCCTCCTCCCCAAGGAAGCCGGCCTCCGGCATCAGTTGGAGCAGCTCCCGGTACAAAAAGGCCTGCACGGCGGTGTCGTACTGGGTCACCACGTCGATGTGGCTGCTCTTTTCGGTGATGTTTTCGGAAACGTCGTGGACGCCGCGGATCATTTCGCCGGCCTCCTCCACAACGCGGATGATTTTTTGAAGCATAGTCGTTTCCTCCTGCAAAATTATCGTTTCAGCGGCAGCGTGACAGTAAATCGGGTGGATCGCTCGTCGCTCTCGGCACGGATGGTGCCGCCGTGGTCGTGAGCGATGGCCTGTGCGATGGAAAGGCCCAAGCCGAAGCTGCCGTGGTCGCTGCGGCTGGGATCGGCGCGGTAAAAGCGCTCGAAAAGGTGGGGCAGATGCTCGGGCGGTATGGGCGCGCCCGTGTTTTCCACCGTCAGCACCGCCTGCCGCTCCTGCCGCAGCAGACGCAGCGTTACGGTGCTGCCCGCGGGGGCGTATTTGATGGCGTTGTCCAGCAAAATACCGCTCAGCTGCCGCAGCCGGCCGGCGTCACCGGAGAGCAGCAGGCCCTCCTGAATGTCATATTGCAGCAGCCGGCCCGCCTCATAGGCCACCGGTTCAAAGCGCAGCGCCGTTTCGGCGGCCAGATCGCTCAGGTCGGTGTCGGTGAAGGCCGACTTGGGCTGCCCGTCTTCGGTGCGGGCCAGCGTCAGCATGTCCTCCACCAGCGTGCGCATCCGCTGTCCCTCGGCCTTGATGTTGTCCACATAGCCGGCTGCCTCACCGTCCGTGTGCTCTTCCAGCAGCTCTGCGGAGGAGAGCACCACCGTCAGAGGCGTTTTCAGCTCGTGGGATGCGTCGGAGAGGAAGCGGCGCTGTTCGCGCCACGCCTTTTCCACCGGCCGGGTAATGAGTCCGGAGAGGAAGTAGCAGCACACCAGCAGCACGGCAATGGCCGCAAAGCCGATCACCAGCCATGTGCGCACCAGCGAGCGCAGCGTGGCCTGCTCCAGCGAGCTGTCGGTAAAGGCGATGCGCAGACCCAGCGGCGCGCTCTGGCGCAGATAGCGCAGATGATAGTCTGCCAATACACCGGCTTCGGCCGGCTCTGCCAGACAGTCGGTCACGATCTGGCGCAGCGTGGCCTCATCCAGCTGGTAATAGGCGCTGCCGGAGATACGGATGGTGCCGGTAGGATAGACCTCCGCCACAAAACAGGGCTGGTTGCCCTCCTGCCCGGGACGGAACAGATCGCCGCCGCTGCCCATCAGGGCCTGACGCAGCTGCTGTTCGGCGTTTTGCTGCAGACTGGTGCGGGCGGTGAAATAGGTGCCGGAAAAAACAGCCAGTAAAATGGCGGTGACAAACAGCATCGTCAGCCCCACCACTTTCCAGCGAAGCTTGCGGATCATTCCTCCACCTCCAGACAGTAGCCCACCAGACGCACGGTGCGGATTCTGGCGGCGGAATGCAGGTGGCTCAGCTTGCGGCGCAGGAAGGAGATGTAGACCTCCACGTTGTTATCCTCCGCCTCGGAGTCGTAGCCCCATACCTTCACCAGCAGCTGTTCCTTGGTGAGGATGTGCTTATAGTTGCGCATCAAAAGCTCCATCAGGTCGTATTCCCTCCGGCTCAGACGCACGGAGCGCTCGGCGCAGCACAAGAGGAAGGTGCCCGGCTCCAGACGCAGATCGGCGCAGGCGATGGTGTTGTCTGTGCGGCTCTCGCCGCCGCTGCGGCGCAGCAGCAGGCGCACGCAGGCCAGCAGCTCCTGCGCTTCAAAGGGTTTGGTGAGATAGTAGTCGGCGCCGCTGTCCAGACCGCGGACGCGGTCTTCCACATCGCTGCGGGCCGTCAGCATCAGCACGGGCGTGGTGTGGCCGCCGCCGCGCAGCTGCTGCAGCAGGGAAAAGCCGTCCAGCCCCGGCAGCATGCCGTCCAGAACGATCAGGTCGTAAATACCGCTGGCGGCGTTGTCCAGTCCGGTAAGGCCGTCATGACACACATCGGCGGTGTAGCCCTGCCGGCGCATCAGCTCGGAAAGCGTGGAAGCAAGACGCACTTCGTCTTCAATGATCAGGATCCGCACAAAGTGCCTCCTTTCGGGAATCGCAAGGTGTAAAGCCCCTCTGAAAGCAGAGGCGTTCAGAGGGGCTGCAGGTTTATCGGATAAAGGCCAGAATGGGGTCGATCAGCTGGGTGCTCATGAGGTAGATGGTCTCGTCCTCACCGATGCGCACGCAGTAGCCGTCGCTGCGGGCGTTACCGATCTCCATGGTAAAGGAGCTCTCCACGCCGGTGGTGCTGAGATACTCCACCGCCACCGTGACCTTCACGGGGTCAAGGCCGCAGTAGGAAGGTGCGGTGCTGGTGGGACGGAAGTCCACGCAGGTGGCTAAGGTCATGGTGCTCAGAGCCTGCAGCATGGGCTGGGCCTTTTCATTGACGCTGCTGATGCCCACCACCCACACGCCGGAGCTGTTGGGCACGGTGGTCACGGTCTTTTCTGCGGTGGTGATGGTGACGCTCTTGGCGTTGGCCACGGGAATGACGGGCAGCTCCGGCAGGATCATCATGTCAAAGATGCTGCGGCTGATCTGCTCGGTCAGCTGGGCCGGTGCCAGATACACGGCGCCGGACTCGTCACCCTTCAGGCACATGTAGTAGCAGCCGTTTTCATCCTGCTTGCCCAGATACCACGTCATGGCATAGCCCTTTTCATCCGTGGCGGTCACATATTTTTCCTCTTCGTCCAGATCCAGATCTTCCGGCGTCTTGTCGGTGGTGATGGGCTGCAGCGTCAGCATCTGCTCGATGGTGGTCAGCAGCTCCTGCACATAGGTGTTGTCCAGCGGGAAGGTGGTGTCATCCTTCCAGTCCCAAGTGCCCTCAGCATTGCGCTCAAAGCGCAGCGTAGTGTCGCCGTCGCAGCAGCTGATGGTGTCGCTGAGCAGCTGGGGCTGCTCGTTCTGCTGCTCGCCGTCGGTCTGTTCCTGCTGGTCGGACGTCTCTTCTCCCTCGGGCTGCTGATCGGGCAGCTTCGTGCCGCAGCCCCACAGGGCCGTCAGGCACAGGAGAAGCGCCAGCATCAGCGCGGCGTATTTGTACACATATTTCATGATAAAAGGTGCTCCTTCGGATATTTTTTCTTAAATCTTTATCAGTATAGCAGACAACGGACGAAAAGAAAAGAAAAAGTAACAAAAGTTTACAAATTTTCCGCAGGAGATCTGATGCAAAAGCCACTGACAGAGGGGTGTTTTGTGGTATAATGAGAAAAACGAAAGGAGCACCGGCTATGGAACCTGTTGTACTGTTGTATCATATTGCCCCCGCCAAGGAGACGGCGATCCGCGCCTTGTGCGAAAAGCTCTCGGTGCGGATGGTCAGGGTGCCCGTTTCCCGCCACGGCTGTACCATCGGTGAGGCATTGCGCGGCGAGGGGGCCGACAGAAGGGCCCTGCGCCCCTTTTCCGAGGAGATGCTGGTGATGAACCTGCCAGGCATTTTGATGGACTTCTTCCTGCAGGGTCTGGCCCGCGAAGGCGTTGATGTGGCGCTGAAGGCCGCCATCACCCCCACCAACGTTGCGTGGACGGCAGACGCGCTGGTGCGGGAGCTGAAGGACGAGCGGCAGGAATTCCTGCGGCAGATGGCAAAGAAATGATGCAAAGCTTTGAGAAAAAAGTGGCGGCGCTGACCGACGCCATCCCCGACGGGAAAGTGGCCACCTACGGCCTCATCGCCGTGCTGTGCGGCTGCCCCCGCCACGCCCGCCATGTGGGCCGGGCGCTGGGACAGGGCGTGTCGCAGCAGGCCTATAAGGTCGTCGGCAGCAGCGGCAGGCTGACCGGCGCGGCGTCCTTTCTCCAACCGGGTCTGCAGGCAGAGCTGCTGCGATTGAGCGGTGTGTGGGTGTCGGAAAAAGAAACGGTGGATTTAAAGAAGTATCTCTGGCAGCCGACACCGGAACAAGTGACGGAAATTCTGAAACAGGCTGAAACACAATGAAACAAAAAGGAGCGCAGCTGCGCTCCTTTTTTGCGTCAATGGAGGGAAATGTGTGCCTCCTGTGCCCAGATCTGGCTGACAATGCCGGTGTCGTACAGAGAAAGAAGCTCTGCGCCTGTGCCGGTGACCCAGACGCCGCAGTAGGTGATCTCGTCGTTTTGGGCTTCCTTCAGGAAGCTGCTATAATTTGCATGGGGGGTCAGTTTCCGGGCGATGGAGGAATGGTCTGCCATATATTGCAGCTGGCTGATCAGGTGCTGCTGCAGCACCTCGCTGTCGTCGGGCTTGATATAACCGAGGTAAAGATGGGGGTAGTCCTTATTGACGCTGTCACTCCAGCCGATGACACCGCCCTCCAGCCGGAGGAACATCGTATGGCCGGTTTGGCGGCTGATGGCGGCGGCGATCACATCCACACCCAGCGCACGGGCCTGCTGGCGGAAGGCCAGCACTTCTTCCAATGTCAGATTTTCGGTGAAAGACACGGCGCCGGACACAGAGATGGAATCGTCCAGCCGTGCCAGCGCATCGTCGCCGGCATGACTGATGTCCTGATTGAACAGGTTGACCGCCGGAAACAAGCGCCAAAAATTCTCCGACTCCGTGTTGAGAAAGCCGCAGGTCACGGTAAAATCTGCAGCCACATATTGGCCGGGAAGTCCCCAGAAGGTGTTTTTCAGAGTCCATCGGCCAAAACCGGAAGTTTCTTTTCCACAGCCGTAGAAATCGTACTGGGGCAGAAAGAGCTGGGTGAACACATCCATGGTCATCCGATATTCGGAGAAACCTTCGCTGACCTCATAGTCTTCCCGGTCGTAAATTCGACGGTTAAGAAGCGGCAGCAGGACAAATTGCAGCAACAGCAGCAGGGCCAATCCGCCGGCCACCACCGCCAGCGCGGTACGGCGGGTGCGGCGGTTGATGGTGCGCCGCACGGCCTTCACTTCACCGGCGGCGATTGTCTCCGGCAGGGGCAAAGACACCTCTTCCTCGGCCAGATATTCTTCAATGAGCCGCACTTTTTCCAGTTCTTCTTCCACCGCCGCCCGCTCTTCGGCCGTGGCGGTGCCGTCTTTATATTTTTTCAGCAGTTCTTCAAATTTCATAGCCATCCTCCTCTAAGATGTGCCGCAGTTTGACTCGCGCCCGGTGCAGACGCTGGCGCGCCGCGGCAGGAGATAAACCTAACAGTGCGGACAGTTCGCCCAGCGGGCGGGCGGCAAAATAGTGCAGGACCAGCAGCTCCCTGTCTGCCCCGTCCAATTTGGCAATGGCCCGCCACAGGGCCGCCGCGTCCTCTTTTTGCAGAAGCAGCGTTTCCGGTGTAGAGGTGTCCACACCCTCCGGCGGCGCTTCCGACGAGAGAAATTTCTGCCGCCGCGCATGGTCGTACCACAGGTTGCGGCAGACTTTCATCAGCCAGAAAGGGAACGAGGGGGCATCGTCCGGCAGGGAAAGATACGCCTTGACAAAGGCGTCGTGCACGATCTCCTCCGCCAGTGCCCGGTCGCGGCAAAGGGACAGCACGTACAGCAGCGCTGCGCCGTAGTACTGCCGGTACAGTTCATCCAGAATGTCGCTGTGCATACCATCCCTCCCTTCTGCCCATATAACGAATGAGGCGAAAAAATGTGACAAAAAATCCCCCTCAAAATGATTGAGGAGGATTTTAGAACATGATTATAGCGCCGCTGCGCCGATGATACCGGCCTCGTTGCCGAGAGCTGCCGCCTTGATCACGGGAATGGCGCCGTCTTTCTGGCCGAAGCAGTTGTTGGCCACATATTCGCGGATGGGGGCCAGCAGACGCTCGCCCTGACGGCTGATGCCGCCGCCGAGGAGGATCATCTCCGGCGCCAGAGAGTTGACAAGGTCGGTGAAGCCGGCGGCGATATACACGCAGTACTGCGCAATAACGGCATCGGCCACGGCGTCGCCGGCGTCGGCGGCGTCAAACACGGTGCGGCCCGTCACGTCGGCAGGTGCCGTCTGGGCCAGCAGGGAATCGGGATGGTCGGCTGCCGCCTGACGGGTCTGGCGGATGAGGGCGGTGGCGGAGGCATAGGTTTCCCAGCAGCCGCGGCGGCCGCAGGTGCACTCCTCGCCATCCAGCACCAGCAGCATATGGCCCAGCTCGGCACCGGCCGAGCGCATACCGGCATAGATCTTGCCGTCAATGATGATGCCGCCGCCCACGCCGGTTCCCAGCGTGATGAGTACCATGTTTTTGCAGCCGATGGCGGCACCGGCCACCGTCTCGGCCAGAGCCGCGCAGTTGGCGTCGTTGCTCAGGCGCACGGGGATGCCGAAGCGGGACTGCAGCTTGGCACAGATGGGCACATCGAACCAGCCCAGATTGTAGGCGCGGGTCACCACGCCCTTTTCGCTGTCGCAGTTGCCGGGGGAGCCCACGCCAATGCTCTCGCACTGGTCGATGGACACGCCGGCCTTCACCAGCGCGGCCTCCACGGCGTCGCCCATGTCACGGATGACTTCCGCGGCGGGGCGGGAGGCGCCGGTGGGCACGCTGTGCAGCGCCACGATCTCGTATTTTTCGTTCACTACGCCGACGGCAATGTTGGTGCCGCCCAGGTCGATACCGATGCGATACATATGCAAAATTCCTTTCTCTTCAAAGGTAATGGCGTTATCCCATGCATTATAGCACCTTTGCCCTGCCGGGGGAAGTGCTTTTTTATGTTTGGCATATTTCCGGGAGAAAAGCGCCCTGCTTCTTGCTTTTCTCCTGTGCTGTGGTATGATGATATTAAACAAGAAAAAAGGAGATCATACGCTTTATGGATATCTACCTGCAGGGTCTGACCATGGGGCTCGCCTACGTGGCGCCCATCGGACTGCAAAACCTCTTTGTCATTAATACGGCTCTCACCCAGAAGCGCAGCCGCGTCTTTTTAACGGCGCTGATCGTCATCTTCTTTGATATCACTCTGGGCCTCGCCTGCTTTTTGGGCGTTGGCGCGCTGATGCAGGCGCTGCCGTGGCTGCAGAAGGTGATCCTGGCAGTGGGCAGCCTGATCGTCATCTGGATCGGCATCGGGCTCATCCGCTCCAAGGCCGCCATGGACACCAGCACCAACGTCAACCTCCCCATCTGGAAAGTGATTACCTCCGCCTGCGTGGTCACGTGGTTCAACCCCCAGGCCATCATCGACGGCACCATGATGCTGGGCGCCTTCCGCGCCAGTCTGCCTGTCGGTACGGATGCCGCCTTCATCGCCGGCTTTGCCAGCGCCAGCGTGACGTGGTTTTTGGGCATCTCGGCCCTCATTTCCCTGTTCTCTGCCCGGTTTAACGACAAAATTCTCACCATCATCAACAAGGTCTGCGGCGCTGTCATCATTTTCTACGGCTGCAAGCTGCTGGGGAGCTTTGTGCAGCTGATGGGATGGCTGTAATATAAGGAGGAACGCAATATGGACGCAATGGTCAATCTGCTGACGAGAAGAAGTATCCGCAAGTATAAGAGCGATATGCTGCCCCGTGAGGTGATTGAGAAGATTGCCGAGGCCGGCACCTACGCCCCCACGGGCAAAAACCAGCAGTCTCCTATCATCATCGCCGTCACCAACAAGGCCCTGCGCGACCGCATGTCGGCGCTCAACGCCGCCGTGCTGGGCATCGACTCCGACCCGTTCTACGGCGCGCCGGTGGTGCTGGTGGTGCTGGCAGAGCGGAATAACCCCAACCATGTGTACGACGGTGCTCTGGTGATGGGCAATCTGATGCTGGCCGCCCATGCCATGGGCATCGGCAGCTGCTGGATCAACCGCGCCCGCGAGGTCTTTGACACCGATGAGGGCAGGGCGATCCTGGCCGACCTCGGCATCGAGGGCGACTATGAGGGCATCGGCAACTGCATCCTGGGCTATGCCGACTGCGCTGAGCCGCAGGCCAAGCCCCGCAAGGAAAACTACGTGTATTACGCAGAGTGAGGCATCATGGAGAAGAACTATAAGCTGACCATCGCCTATGATGGCACCCGCTTTTTCGGCTGGGAGCGCCAGCCGGATCGGGAGACCATCCAGGGCAAGTTGGAAGGCGTGCTGGAAAAACTGAATGGCGCACCGGTGGACGTCATCGGTGCCGGCCGCACCGACGCCGGCGTCCACGCCCGGGCCATGGTGGCCTCGGTGCGGATGGACGTGAAGGAGAGCTGCGAGGAGATCCGGGACTACATGAACCGTTACCTCCCGGACGCCATCGCCGTGCGGGAGGTGAAGGAGGCGGGCGAGCGGTTCCACGCCCGCTACAACGCCATCGGCAAGACCTACCGCTACACCTGCTTTGTGGGCGAGGTGAAGCCGGTGTTCGACCGGCGCTATGTCACCATGCTGGATTACAGTGTGGACGTGGAAAAGATGCGGCAGGCCGCCGCCATCCTCACCGGCGAGCACGATTTTCGCTCCTTCTGCGGCAATCCCCGCATGAAAAAGTCCACGGTGCGCGTGGTGGACAGCATCACCATCGAGCAGAACCGCGACCGCATCCATTTTACCTTCCACGGCACCGGCTTTCTGCAGAACATGGTGCGCATTCTGGTGGGCACGCTGCTGGAAGTGGGCCGCGGTTACTGGGATGTGGACTATGTGCAGACCATTCTGGACGCCAAGGACCGCAAGCTGGCCGGCCCCACGGCGCCGCCGGAGGGCCTGTGCCTGATGAAGGTGGACTACTAAAACGACAAAAAAACGACCTGTTCCCGTGGGAACAGGTCGTTTTTTCGTTACATATTACGGATATCTTCCAGCAGCTCGTCCAGCGACATGGTGTCGGGCGTCACGGGCGCGGGCTCGTCCTGCGCAACCGGCTCTTCGGCGGCCAACTCCTCGGCAACGGGGGCTTCCTCTTCGGCAGGGGCTTCCTCGATAGGCGCTTCCTCGGGTGCGGCCAACTCCTCGGCGGCAAGCTCCTCGGCGCTCACTTCGGTGACGGCCATGGCGGGGATGGCCTCTTCTGCGGGTGCAGCTTCTTCGGCAGCGGGAGCCTCTTCGGCAGGAACTTCTTCAACCGGAGATTTTTCCTCGGCGGAAGCATCCTCTTCCGCGGCAGGCTCCTCGGCCGCGGGCTCGTCGGCCACGGCGGCGGTCACCACGGCGGCAGCGGTGGCTGCGGCGGCATCCTCGGCAGCCAGACGGTCCAGCAGAGGCTCAGCCGGCGCATCGCTCTGTGCATTGGCCTTGGCCAGCTGGCGCAGGGCTTTTTTGCGTCCGCCGCGGCGGCCGATGGCCCATGCGATGATCAGGAGCAGCAGCAGGATCACGCCCAGTGCGATCAGCGCGCCCAGAGCGGCCTGCTGCAGCGTGACCTCGCCGATGTAGGGCAGGGTCAGCACCAGAGGCAGGGAGATGTCAAAGGTGGTGGGCTCGGGCTCGGGTTCCGGCTCGGTAACGGGAGGGATGATCTCCGGCAGCATACCCTCGTAGACGGGCATGCGGATGACATGGACGGTGTAATCCTTGGTGGTGGTGCCGTCCTCGGCGGTGCAGGTGACGATGTAGATGGTCTCACCCTCGGGCAGAGGCTCATCATCGGAGAGGGTGCGGTATTCCGGCTCGGCGTTCTCTTCGGCGCCCTCTCCGGTGTTATTTTCGCCCTCTTCGGCGCTTTCCTCTTCAGGCAGAACCAGAACCTTGCGCGTGGTAGCCACGCCCAGCGCCTTGCTGTCATGGGCCTCGCCGCGGAAGGTCAGCTCGGTGACCTCATAGGGGATGTAGAGCACATAGTCCGTCACATCGGTGCTGAAGGCGGGGCTCAGCTTGCCGGTGGAAGGAGTCAGTGCAGAGAGGGTGGCGTCGGTGCTGGGCACGTAGTTGGGGTCCTGCTCCCGGGTGACATAGATGTAATAGCGTTTGGTAGTGCCGTTTTCCGCCTTGACGGTGACCGTCACGGTGTTGGAGCCAACGGACAGGCTGTTGCCGGAGACCTCCACCTTGGAGCCGCTATGGGAGCGGGACCAGTCCAGATCCAGCGAGGAGACCTCGTAGGGAACGGTGATGGAATACTCGGTGCCGCCGGTGAAATCCAGATCGGCATTATCGCACCACAGATCCTTCAGCGTGGCATCGCCGGACAGGGGGGCGGCTACCTTCCCGGACCAGGAGGCGGAAAAGCTGCTGTCGGCGCCGTTTTCGGACGCCTTGCCGCTGACACTGACGGACATAGCTGCGCCGGTGGAGGCACTGCTTTTGACGGTGAAGCTCAGCGCGATGACGCGCTTGCTGCCGCTGAAGGTGTCACCGGAACTGTTGTACATGGTGAAGTTGCGGCTGCTTTCGCTCAGCACCCAGCTGCCGCCGAGGCTGTTCTTATAGCCGTTATAGGTCAGCGTGGAGCTGTCATAGGACATAGAGGCTTCGATACCCGCCACATTGCTGCCGCTGACGGACAGATACACGGTAAAGGAGTTACCGGCTCGCAGGGTGGAAGAACTGGCGCTGAGGCTGCCGCTGGCGGCGTAGGCGCGCTGCGGGATCAGGGAAAAGACCAGCAGGAAGGACAGGCAAAGTCCGAAAAGCCGGGTAAGTACGTTTTTCATGGCGGTTCAGGCTCCTCCTTAATTGGGGGTGATTGTAGATTTTTTCAGCAGATGGTTGTTGACCTGCACCAGATCGGTGATGGAGATCACACCGTCTGCATTGACATCTGCCGCGCTGGCGGCAGCGCCGGTCAGTGTGGATTTTTTCAGCAGGTGGTTATTGATCTGCACCAGATCGGTGATGGAGATGGCGCCATCCCCGTTCACATCACCGGTGACTACCACGGTCAGGGTCTGGAACGTCTCGCCGCCCACGGCGTAGACCACCTCCATGCCGGTGGCGACGGTGGTTTCCGTAGCGGCGCTGCCCTTGGTGACGGTGATGAACTCACTGGGCACCAGCTTGTTCAGCAGCGCCTCGGGCGTGGTGCCGATGGCGATGGCGCGCAGGTAGCCGTCACGGATGGTGTAGGCATCGGTGGTGATCTCAGGCAGGATCTCCAGTTCATGCTGTTCATACTGGGCGGTGAAGACCACATCTTCCGTAATGGTCATGCCCTCGGTATAGCCCTCCCAGCCGGTGAAGACGTAGTAATATGCTTCGTCGGCGGGGCGGGTGGGGTTTTCGGCAGGCGCGGGGATGGGGGCGTTCAGCGCCAGCGTACCGGCGGCCCATTCGGTGCCGTCATAGTTGCGGAAGGCGTAGGTATAGGCCTTTTCGTAGTGGGCGTAGACGGTCTGGTTGGCGCCGGTGGCGATGGTGGAAGCTGTGACCTGCTCGCCGCCCTCAGCGGCGGTGAACCAGCCGGTGAAGAGATAGCCCTCCTTTTCGGGGGTGGGCAGGGCGCCGAAGGCCTGACCTGCGGCCAGATTGCGGGCCGTTTCAGACACGGTGCCGCCGCAGGGGTCAAAGGTCAGGATGTAGGTGCCGTCGGTCACAAAGAAGGGGGACTCCAGATAGAAGTCGGTGCCGGCCTCGGAAGAGGTGGCCTGAATGACTACCTTGTAGCTGCCGGCCTTCAGTTTGCTGAAGGCCATCTTGCCATCCAGATTGGCCAGGTTATAGGATGTGGCGTTGATGCCTGTAGCCTTACCGGGCGTTGTGGCATTGGTGCCGGAGGCGGTGAGGATGGAGGCCGTCACGGTGTCAATATTGTGGGTGCAGCGCAGGGTGCCGCGGAAGGGGAAGCTGGAGTTGCCCTCGTGCAGAAGGTTGGCGTAGGTGGGATAGGACGCGCCGTCCAGCGACCAGGCGGAACCGGACTTGCTCATCTGCCACTGCATGGCTTCCGCGCCGGTGGCAACGGAAGCGCCGGCGGAGGCACCGGTGAGATAAAGGCCGGTTTCGCGGTTGCAGACGGAGAAGCCGCTCTCCATGTTTTCCAGCTTCCAGAACTGGTTGTTGCTGACGGTGGGTTCGGCCAACGTGACGGAGCCGTCCGCCTGTGCCGTCAGGCGCAGGTCGGAGGTGACGCTTTCAATAATATAGTAGCCGCTGGCGTAATATGTCAGGCGGAAGCGCTGTGCGTCCGAACTGTCGGCTGTGTTGAGGGTGAGGCCTGTGCCGGTGACGCCGACGGCCAGCTCGGCATTGGCGGCGGGAGAGAAGCGGTAAAGACCTTCGGCTGCCGGCGCGTCCACGTAGCCGTAGGTCACCAGCATGTTCTGGGCCTTGGCCGGCTCATTGAACCGCAGGCGCAGGAAAACGCCCAGCTGAATGTCGGGCGAAGAGCCGCGGTAATAGTGCAGCACCTGACCGCTGACGCCGTATTTATCGGCAGTGGTGCCGGTCATGATCTTGGTTTCGCCCTCGTTGGGAAGGCGGGTCTTGCTGCTCTCGGCGTAAATGGCGTTGATGATCTCTGTTTCCGGCTGGTTGGCAAAACCGCCCAGCGCGGCAAAGGCATTGCCGATCACCTGACGGGCGCCCGGAACGCCGTGCTGGATGGCGCGGGAGAGGAACACGTTGCGCAGAGCGATGCTGTAGTTGTGGATGTCAAAGCCGGAGGTGTCGGCCTCCACCTTCTCCACGATGCTCTCGTAATACTCAGCGTTGACGTAGTAGCGCTGACAGGCGAGGAAGCCATCGTAGTTCTCCTCGGCCAGCGCTTTCCACGCATTATCAAAGTTGCTGCCGTAGCCGGCGCCGCCCTTATAGTAGGCAGCTTCCAGCGTCTGGCCGATGTACTGGTAGTATTCGTTGTCCGATTCCTGACACCATAGGGCAAAGGAAAGCGGTGTGCCGGAGGCGCTGGCAAACTGGTAAGCACCGTAGGACTTGCCGCCGATATCGCCGGAATTGTTGACAACAGCACCGGCATCGCCGCCCTCATAGCGGGAGGCCAGCTCGCCCAGCAGCTCGTATTCCTGATCGTCGGCAGCGGTGGCGCTGGCCTGCAGCGGCAGAAGCTGGAACAGCATGGCCGCGGTCAGAAGAAGGCACAGGGCGCGGCATCCGCGCCTGCGTCGGTTGTTCATGTGATCACCCTATCTGAAAGTTGAATTGATTTACATAATCCCAATCATAGGCAGTATATCATGGCGCAGGTGTCATTGTCCACAGAGAATTGACAAAAAAGGGGAAGAGGTGCCAAAATTTTCGCCGGAAAGGCGAAAGATTTGGGTGGAAATCTGTCGAGTATTCCCGTATAATGGAGCAACAGAGCATACTTAGTGAGGTGTGATATGGAAAACGTCATGACAAAGAAAAAGAAGGTGTGGCCCTGGGTGCTGCTGAGCGCTGCGGTGCTGGCGGCGGCGGGCGTACTGCTGTATATTCTGTGGCCCCGTCCTCTGGTGACGGCGCAGGCCTACGTGGCCGCCGATCTGGAAACGGCGAATATTTATAATGAAGAGGGCGCGCAGGCGGGCGAGCTGGTCCGCGGCAGCACCGTTACCTACGTGGTGGAGGAAGCGGATGAGGAGCGCCCCGACATGATCCGTCTGGTAATGAGCAGCCCCGAGGGTGAGGAGATCTTTGAGGACGAGGCGACCTTCGCCTGGATCGAGAGCGTCAACCTGACGGACGACCCGATGAAAGTGGTGCAGACCGAGGCTATGTACGTATACAACACGGTGAATCTGCTGGACGAGGCCGGTGTTGTGGCGGGCGAGCTGGTGGAAAAGGGCGAGAAGCTGACCGTGGTGGGCTTTGAGGGCCTGAACGAAAAGGGCGAAGTGGCACGCTACAAGGTCAGTACTGTGGACGCTGCCGGCACTGCGGTGGACGGCTATATCCGCGCTTCCTATCTGCGCCGCACAGAGGCGGAGGCCTCTGCCGTTTACGATGCCGAGCAGCTGCAGCTGCACGCCAAGCGCGGCGACAGCTGGGGCGGCGGCGACGCGGCGGGACTGGACTACTCTCCCCGGGAAAAGGTGAAGTTTGCCGACAACGTCATGCCCGACGAGGTGAAGGCGCTGTATCTGAATGTGGAGTTTATTGAGTATCTGGACACGTTTCTGGAGATTGCCGACGGCTGCGGCGTCAATGCGTTCGTCATTGACATTCAGGACGGCACTGCCATCGGCTACGCCTCCCCTGTGATGCAGCAGTATTCCCCCAGTGCTTATGCCAGAGCGTTCAACTCTCTGGAGGATTATCAGGCGGCAGTGAAGAAGATCAAGGATGCCGGTTACTATATCATTGGCCGCATCACCGCCTTTAATGACGCCAATCTGGCCAAGGATCACCCCGAGTTGGTCATCGCCAACAAGAGCGGCAACCCCCAGAAGATCGTGGGTATGTACTGGCCCAGCGTGTACCAGCGTGCCGTCTGGCAGTACAAGGTAGATCTGGCCATGGAGGCTGTGGAGCTGATGGGCTTCAACGAGATCCAGTTTGACTACTGCCGCTTCCCTGACGGTACGTGGAACATGGACAAGGCCGGCAGCCTTGATTACCGCAATACCTACGGCGAGAGCAAGGCGCAGGCCGTGCAGCGCTTTTTGATGTACGCCTGCGACCGACTCCATGACGCCGGCGTCTATGTCAGTGCCGACGTGTTCGGCGAGTGCGCCGAGCCCTATGTGTGCGCTTACGGCCAGTACTGGCCCGCCATCACCAACGTGGTGGACGCCATCTCCGCCATGCCCTATCCCGACCACTACGGCGCTTCCGGCGACTGGCTGCCCTGGGAGCATCCCTACGATACGCTATACGCCTTCGGCACCAAGGCTGCCAAGCGCCAGACCGAGGTGCCTACCCCCGGCGCGGTGCGTACCTGGATCCAGGCCTACAACGCCATCCGTGAGCCCTATACTTACTACGGGCCCAGTCAGATCGCGGCACAGATCCGCGCCCTGCGGGATAGCGGCAACACCGGCGGCTATATGACCTGGAATGCAGCCTCCAACATCGGCAAATACCGGGCGATCAGCCCCGCGCTGGACTAAAAAGAGGAAAGAACAAAAACGGCAGATCCGAAGTCCGGGTCTGCCGTTTTGATTCTGTAAAGAAATGGAAATAGTGCTTGCAAAATTGTGGGAACAGTAGTAAAATTCTTTATATTTGTGCGAAGCAGAGGGATCTGCTTCGCACCCACTTTTTGGAGGCCGGTGCCATGAACACGATGACCGTATTTGCCCTGATCCTTTTCGCGCTTACCTACGTGCTGATGTTTGCCTTTCAGAAGATCCGGCCTTATGTGGCGCTGACTTCGGCGGTCATTTTTGTGGCGGTGGGCAGCCTGGGCCTTTTTCCGGATTTTCACTACACCGTTGCGGAGGCTGTGGGGCAGATCGACTGGAACGTACTGCTGATGATCGCCGGCACCATGGGCACGGTGTATCTGTTCATTGAGTCCGGTATGCCGCAGCTGATGAGCGATGTGCTGGTCAGCCATATCCACAGCGTGGAATGGCTGGTGGTGTTGCTGAGTCTGTTCGCCGGACTGATCTCCGCCTTTGTGGACAACGTGGCCACGGTACTGATGGTGGCGCCGGTGGCGTTGGCGCTGTGCGCCAAGATCGGCATCTCTCCGGCTCCGGCCATTATCTGCATTGCCATCTCCTCCAACCTGCAGGGTGCTGCCACACTGGTGGGTGACACTACCTCCATCCTGCTGAGCAAGGCGGCGGGACTGGACTTCATGGACTTCTTCTTTGTAGAGGGCAAGCCCGGCATGTTCTGGGTTACCGAGGCCGGCGCTGTAGCTACAGCGCTGATCATCATGTGGATGTTCCGCAAGGAAAAGGACCCCGTCTCCGTTCACGACCGGACACCTGTGGAGGACAAGGTTCCTACGGCACTACTGGTGCTGACGGTGCTGACGCTGATCGCGGCCTCCTTCATCCCCTATGAGGATGCAGCGGCGCCGGGCCAGCTGTATAAGCCGGCCATCACCAACGGCATTATCTGCATGAGCTATTTTGTCATCGGCATCGTGCGCAGCATGGTGAAGACCAAGAGCACTGACACGCTGAAGGCGGCCTTGCAGGAGATCGACTACTACACCATTTTGCTGCTGGCAGGCCTGTTCGTGGTCATCGGCGGCATCAGCGAGGCCGGTATTATTGATATGCTGGGTCAGGCGCTGGCCGGTATCAGCGGCGACGGCAGCCGTATGTCCGTGTTCATCGTCTACACGGTGATCGTGTGGATGTCGGTGCTGTGCTCTGCCTTCATTGACAACATCCCCTACACGGCTACCATGCTGCCGGTAGTGGCAGTGGTGACGGAGCATCTGAGTGCGGCCGGCGGTATTGCCATCCATCCCAACCTGCTGTATTTCGGTCTGCTGGTGGGCGCCACGCTGGGCGGCAACATCACCCCCATCGGTGCAAGCGCCAACATCACCGGCCTCGGCATCCTGCGCAAGGAAGGTATCGAGGTCAAGGCCGGCCAGTTCATGAAATACAGTGTACCCTTCACGCTGACGGCAGTCATCACCGGCTATGTATTGGTGTGGCTGATCTGGATGTAAAAGAACGAAAAAAGAGGACGCATAGGCGTCCTCTTTTTGTTATCCGGCGGCCTTCTTCGCGAAGGAATTATCCACCAGCGCGTTAAAATCCACCCATTCTTCCCGCGTCAGCTCGCCGGCATGCTCCATCACCGTCTCCAGACGCTCCAGCGCCTGCTGCTCCATGACGGGCGTGGCGTTCCACGCGTCGATGGCACGGTGGCGGGCGGTCACCTTTTCCAGCAGTTCCACCGAGGTGTCGGGAAACTGGGAGACCATGGCCTCGGCCACCTCGCGGTCGGTGTGGGTCAGGATCCACTGCTGTGCCCGGGCGATAGCGTTGGTGAAGCCCTGCACCACGTCGGGATGCGCCGCCAGATAGCTCTGGTTGGCAAAGTAGGCTGTGTAGGGGATCTCGCCGCTCTCCTCGCCGATGGAGCAGAGGATGTAGCCCTTGCCGGCCTCCACCACTTCCGTGGCGGTGGGTTCAAAGAGGGCGACATAGTCGCCCTGCCCGCCGGTGAAGGCGCCGGCCATCATGTTGAACTGCACGGAGGTATCCACCACCGCGTCCACATGGGGCGTCACGCCGTTTTGCGCCATGACGTATTCCAGCGTCATCTCCGGCACGCCGCCCTTGCGGCCGCCGATGACGGTTTTGCCCCGCAGATTTTCCCACGAAAAGTTCTCATCGGTGCGGCCCACCAGAAACGAGCCGTCCCGCTTGGTCAGCTGGGCGAAGATGACGGGATAGTCCTCCTTGCCCTGATTGTATACGTAGATGCAGCTTTCGGGTCCTGCCAGACCGATGTCCGACTGGCCGGAGACCACGGCGGTCATCACCTTGTCGGCACCGCCGCCGTTGGTCAGCTCGATCTCCAGCCCTTCGTCGGCGAAGAAACCCAGACTCATGGCCACATACTGCGGCGCATAGAATACGGAATGGGTGACCTCGTTGACACGGACCACCGTCAGGTCGGATGATTGGCCGCAGCCCCACAACGGCAGCAGCAACAGCGCTGCCAGACAACAAACAAGCTTCTTTTTCATTGCAACCCCCAATAATGATTCAATAGTTTTTCCACCAGCAGTACCAGCCGGTACATCGCCACCGCGGCCACGGCCAGGATCAGCACGCTGGTCATCACCAGATCCATGTTGAACACCTGCGAGCCGTAGACGATGAGATAGCCCAGTCCCGCCCGGGAGACCAGAAATTCGCCCATGATAACGCCCACCCACGAAAGGCCCACGTTCACCTTCAGCGTGTTGAACAGCGTGGGAAGATTGGCGGGAAACACCAGCATCCACAAAATCTGTCCGCGTCCGGCGCCCAGCGAGCGCATCAGCCGCAGCTTCTCACTGCCGGTGGAGAGGAAGCCCACGTACATATTCAAAATGGTGACGATCAGGGAAATGGCCAGCGTCATGGCGATGATGGAGCCCATGCCCGCCCCCATCCACACGATGAAGATGGGGCCCAGCGCCGTTTTGGGCAGGGCGTTGAGCACCACCAGATAGGGATCGAGGATGCGCGAGAGCGTGTCGGACCACCACATGGCCACGGCGATCAGCGTGCCCAGCAGTGTGCCGGCCAGAAAGCCCACCGCGGTTTCCAGACAGGAGGTGCCCACATGGACAAGCACTTCGCCGCTGCGGCACAGCTGCCAGAACGTGGCGGCCACACGGCTGGGACTGGAGATGAGAAATCCGTCGCTTAAACCCAGGCGGGTGGTCAGCTCCCACAAGGCGAACAGGCCAAGAAGCAGCGCGATCTGCCACAGGCGGATGGTGCGCCTGCGGCGCTTTTGCTGCTGCAGCCACGCAAGGCGGGCGGGGGACGGAGCAGACGGTTCATACATGGATATCCAGCTCCTTCCAGATGGCGTTAAAATGGATATGGAATGACGGGTGATCCCGCCGCTGCAGCGGCGTCAGGTCCCGCAGCGGCGACAGGTCGTGGACGGTTTTCACCACCGCCGGACGGCGGGAAAGAACGAAAACGCGGTCAGACATGCTGACGGCTTCGGCAATATCGTGGGTGACCATGAGGGCGGTCTGGCCCTCGCGGCGGAGAATGGCGTGGATGTCGGCAGACACAGCCAGCCGCGTCTGATAGTCCAGCGCGGAAAAGGGTTCATCCAGCAGCAATATCCGCGGTTCCACGGCCAGTGTGCGGATCATGGCGCAGCGCTGGCGCATGCCGCCGGAGAGCTGGCCGGGCCGCTTATGGGCAAACTCCGCCAGACCGTAGCGGCGCAGCAGCTCCATGACGCGCTGCCGGTTTTCCGGTGTGTCCTGCCGCCGCACCTGCAGTCCCAGCATCACGTTGTCCTCAATGGTTTTCCACTCAAACAGCTGGTCGCGCTGGGGCATCAGACCGATGCGGGGCGAGGGGCCGCACACCTCCTGTCCGTCAACAAGGATGGAGCCGCTGTCCAGCTTCTCAAGGCCGGCGATGGCGCCCAGCAGAGTGGATTTGCCGCAGCCGGAGGGGCCCACAAGGCTGCACAGCTCGCCTTCGGCCATGTGCAGGGAAATATCCCGAAGCGCCTCCACCTCTCCGTCGGCGGACTGGTAGGTCAGCGCAGCGCTGCGGATTTGAATGATCATGCCTGTTTTGAGCCTCCTTACCGGAGAAAAGTCTCTCCGTAGCCATTGTATGTGGCGTGTGCGGGAAAGGAAACCGTTGCCCTTGCAAACGCGGGGGAGGTATTGTAAAATGGTACGCAGGAAGAAATGTTCTGCGCCGCCGGTGCGTGCGCAGGGGAAAGGATGGGCCATATGGATATGCTGGAAAGCTTGCTGGACAGTTCCTCGCACGCCATATTTACGCTGGATAGAGAGGGCATCGTGACCCACATCAACCGCCGGGCCAAGGAGCACTTTGGCCTTTTCAACCACAGTCAGCAGTCCCACGCCGCCGGCCGGCTGGAGCAGGGCGATCTGGTGGTGCTGGCGACCACCGCCATGGGCGATGATGATGGCGGACTGCAGCAGGAGGATCTGGCGGTGCTGGGCATTCGCGACAAGAAGATCCAGCCCGGTGACATGATCGCCGCCGTGGGCGTGTTCGGCGAAAGCACCCTGCGGCCGGTCTACAAGTTCCTGCGCCGCCGTGACGCCGGCAGCATGAATCTGGAGGTGAACTGGGAGGGAATCCCCATCCAGATCACCATTGACGGCAGGGAAATCGCCGCCAGCGTCAATGGCGTGACCTATTCCATCAGCTACTTCATGTCCATGTGCCAGTGCGTGGTGCTGGACGCCGCCACGCGGCAGGTGAAGTTCTGGGAGGAAAAGGGCTACTCCGCCCGCAAGGAGGGCGTGGGCAACCTGCTGCGCGGCGCCTCCTTCAAGGCCAAGAGCCCTGAGACGGAGATCGACGTGGTGGGCTACTATTTCCGCGAGTTCTTCGAGGGCGACCGCTTTGAAGAGCACCTGCAGGAGGTGCTCAGCGGCAAGGTGGAGCGCTATGAGGAAGAGGACTACGAGATCAACGGCTATGCCCTGTCGGCCTCCATTCTGCCAGTGGTGAAAGAGGGCGCGGTGGAAGGCGCTATCGTCAAGTTCCGCCGCTTCGAGGACATCCGCGCCACCATTCTGGAGCGCAACAGCGCTATTGCCGCGGCGGAGCGCAAATACCGCCAGACGGAGCAGACAACGCTGACGGAGGACAATACCTTCACCTCCCTGTTCGGCAACTCCACCGCCATGGCGTCCGTGAAGCGCCACGCCTTCCGCCTCAGCCAGCTGGACTGCAATATTCTTATCACCGGCGAGAGCGGCACGGGTAAATCCTTCCTGGCCCGCGCCATCGCCGCGGCGCAGCCCCGAAAGGGCCCTTTCATCACGGTGGACTGCTCCACCGTGACGCCGACCCTCTTTGAAAGCGAGATGTTCGGCTATGTGGGCGGCGCCTTTACCGGCGCCAATCCCAAGGGCAAGGCAGGCTTCTTTGAAGAGGCGGACGGCGGAACCATCTTCCTCGACGAGATCGGCGAGATCCCGCTGAACGTGCAGGCAAAGCTGCTGCGCGTCATCCAGAACAAGACGCTGACCCGTGTGGGCTCCACCAAGACCATTCCGGTGGACGTGCGCATTCTGGCAGCCACCAACCGCAATCTCCGGCAGGAGGTGGCGGAAGGCCGCTTCCGTCAGGATCTTTACTACCGCATCAGCGCCTTCTGCGTGGAGATGCCGCCGCTGCGGGAGTGTCAGGAGGACATCTACTTCCTCATCAATGACCTGATGGATCACATCCGCGAAAAATACCGGGTGCCGGACAAGTGCCTCAGCGGTGAGGCCTTCAGCCGCCTGCTGTCCTATGATTGGCCGGGCAACATCCGCGAGCTGGAGAACGTACTGGAAAGCGCTGTGGCCCTGTCGGAATCGGACATCATTTACGCAGAACACATCCGGCTGGAGAGCGAGCCGGTGCACATGACGCTGAAGGAACGGCTCAAGGCCGAGGAGAGGCGCATCATTCAGCAGACGCTGGCCCAGTGCGGCGGCAATCGCACCGCCGCCATGGAGCAGCTGGGCCTGTCCAAAACGGTGTTTTATGGCAAGTTGAAGGAATATCAGATCGGCTGATGTTCCGAAAAACGGAAGATAGTTCTAAAAACGGGAAAGCAAGTTCCGATTTCGGAACTTGCTTTGCGTTTTTATAGAGCAGTGCGAGGAAAAATTCTCATCTTGTCGGAATATAGAGAAAGAAGGGAAGTTTTTCTCGGGCAAAGTGTCAAAAAAAGATGCGGGAATTTGTGAGCTATGCCAAAGTTTGCGCGGAGGTATTGGGTTGGCACGGAAATTGCTATAGAGAAAAGTGAACGCAAATCCACGGCAGAGTGCCGAAAAAAGGAGCGAAAAATGATGAAGTTCTGGAAAATGAACGGAGCCGGCAACGACTTCGTGATCATCAACAACATGGACGGCGCCATTGACCCCAAGCATTACGGGATCATCGCCAAGACCCTGTGTGAGCGCCACATGTCCATCGGCGCCGACGGCATGATGTTTGTGGAGAAGCCTCACGGCGAGGCGGACTACCGCATGGCCTTCTACAATTCCGACGGCAGCCAGGGCGAGATGTGCGGCAACGGTGCCCGCTGCATCTGCCGTTTCGGCTACGAGACCGGTCTGGCCGGCGAAGTGCAGACGGTGGAGACCACCGCCGGCGTAGTCATCGGCCAGCGCATCAACGAGCGGCTGTACCGCATCCGCCTCAACGACCCCTCCGTGCTGAAGGTGAACTATCCGGTGGAGCTGGACGGCACCATGCGCGAATGCTCCTACGTGGAGCTGGGCAATCCCGGTATCCCCCACGCGGTGGTTCCGATTTCCGGACTGACCGATTTCCCGGAGCGCCTGCTCTTCGATCTGGGCCGGAAGCTGCGCTATCACGAGGCTTTCCCCAAGGGCGCCAACGTCAACTTCTACGAGATCACCGGCGAGGACGAGGTGTTTGAGCGCACCTATGAGCGCGGCGTGGAGGATTTCACCTACGCCTGCGGCACCGGCACCGGCTCTCTGGTCAGCGTGCTGACGCTGAAGGGTTTGGTCAGCGGCAAGAACGTGAAGGTCAACATGACCGGCGGCCAGCTGATCATCGACATCGACCGCGAGGGCGATGTGATCCGCAACCTGTATCTCACCGGCCCCACCAACATGGTGTGCTGCGGTGAGGTCACCGATGAGGATCTGTCTTTTTAAAAAAGTATGTTAAGCAAAAAAAGCTTTGCATAAATAAAATCAACCAAAAAATCTGTTAGGAGGAGTATTAAAAGTATGGATAAGAAATCCGTCATGAAAAACTATGCGTTCCTGATCATCCTGCTGGGCGCAATGGTTCTGG
>SVMH01000057.1 GCA_015067525.1 Oscillospiraceae bacterium
GATCAGCTTGGTGCACACGCCGCCCATGGTCTCAATGCCCAGGGACAGGGGGGTGACGTCCAGCAGCAGCAGACCCTTCACGTCGCCGGTCAGCACGCCGGCCTGCAGGGCGGCGCCCATGGCCACGCACTCGTCGGGGTTGATGCCCTTGAAGGGCTCGGAGCCGGTGTAGCTCTTCACGGCGTCGGCCACGGCGGGGATACGGCTGGAGCCGCCCACCATCAGCACCTTGGCCAGATCGCTGGGCTTCAGGCCGGCGTCGGACATGGCCTGACGGACGGGGCCCATGGTGGCGTCCACCAGATGGCCGGTCAGCTCGTTGAACTTGGCGCGGGTCAGGGTGACGTCCAGATGCTTGGGGCCGGTAGCGTCGGCGGTGATATAGGGCAGGTTGATGTTGGAGGTGGTCACGCCGCTCAGCTCGATCTTGGCCTTCTCGGCGGCCTCCTTCAAGCGCTGCATGGCAACCTTGTCGCCGCTCAGGTCGATGCCCTCGGCGCGCTTGAACTCGGCCACCAGCCAGCGCATGATGCACTGGTCGAAGTCATCGCCGCCCAGACGGTTGTTGCCGGCGGTAGCCAGAACCTCGATGACGCCGTCGTCGATCTCCAGAATGGAAACGTCGAAGGTGCCGCCGCCCAGGTCGTAGACCATGATCTTCTGGGCCTGCTCCTTATCCACACCGTAAGCCAGAGCAGCAGCAGTGGGCTCGTTGATGATGCGCTTGACTTCCAGACCGGCGATGCGGCCGGCGTCCTTGGTGGCCTGACGCTGGGCGTCGGTGAAGTAGGCGGGCACGGTGATGACGGCCTCGGTGACGGTGGTGCCCAGATAGCTCTCGGCGTCAGCCTTCAGCTTCTGCAGGATCATGGCGCTGATCTCCTGAGGCGTATAGGCCTTGCCGTCAATGTTGACGCGATAGTCGCTGCCCATCTCGCGCTTGATGGAGGAGATGGTGCGGTCGGGGTTGGTGATGGCCTGACGCTTGGCCACCTGACCGATCATACGCTCACCGGTCTTGGAGAAAGCCACCACGGAAGGGGTGGTGCGGTTGCCTTCAGCGTTGGCAATAACGACTGCCTCGCCGCCTTCCATAACGGCTACGCAGGAATTGGTGGTACCCAGGTCAATACCGATAACTTTGGACATAATATTTTCCTCCTAAATATGATAAAGTGTATGTTTTTAGAATTTATTGATGGGGCATACGCCCGGAATTTCTCTTTTAGTTTGCAACCTTGACCATGGCGAAGCGCAGGACCTTGTCGCCCATGATGAAGCCTTTCTGGAAGACCTCCACCACGGTGCTCTCTTCGATCTCCTCGTCCTCCACATGCATCACGGCGTTATGGAGTGCGGGATCGAAAGGTTTGCCCAGGGCATCGATCTCGGTGACGCCCAGCTTGGCCAGAACATCCACAAACTGCTTGCAGATCATTTCAAGGCCGGTGCGGTTGGGGTCGCCCTCAGCGTACTGTGCGGCGCCGCGCAGCAGGTTGTCGTACACGTCCAGGAAGGGCTTGACGGTGTCGGCTTTGGCGCTGCCGTACAGGCTCTCTTTTTCCTTGGCGGTGCGCTTGCGGTAGTTGTCATACTCGGCGGCCAGACGAAGGTACTTGTCGCTGCTCTCGGCCACCATCTGGGCCAGCTGCTCCATCTTCTCCATCTGCTCGCGGGTGACGGTGAAGGTCTCCTCCGCCTGAGGGGCCTCGGCTGCCTCGGCGGCAGGCTCGGTGTGGACTTCCTCGGCGGGAATATCCTTCTTTTCCTTTTCACTCATTGCTGTGTGTCCTCCTTTGTGGGTAACTGGGGTTTGCCGAACATGCGGCTCAGGCTTTCGGCAAAGTAGCTCAGCCGGGCGGCCACCGTGGCGTAATCCATACGCGTGGGGCCCACCACGCCCACCAGTCCTCTCATATTATCCCCGATGTCGTAGCTGGCGATGACCACGCTGCTCTCCTTCAGGGCGTCGTTGACGTTTTCCGGCCCGATGAGGATCTGCATGGGGCTGTCGCCCACAGGTACGGGGAGATTTTCCTTATTATCCACCATAAAGCTCATCAGATCGTGGGCTTTATCCACATCCCGGTACTCCGGGAACTTCAGCAGCTGGCTGGCGCCGCCGGTAAACACCGACTGGTGGGAGGCCTGCCGCAGCAGCTCGCAGGCGTAATCGCACACCTGATTGAGCAGTAAAAACCAGTTTCCATCCACCTGATCGGACAGGCTCATCAGCCGTGTGCTGATCTCCTGGGCGGAAATGGCGGTAAAGTGGGTGTTGAGCAGGTGGCTCATTTCGGGAAGCTTGGCGCTCTCCACCGGCAGCTGCATGCCCAGCAGCTGGCTTTTGACCCGGCTGTCGGACAGCATCACCACGGCGATGAAGCTCCGCTCATCCACGCCGATCAGCTCGAAGCGGCGCACAGAAACGTCGCTGCGGCCCTCGGTCATGGTGTAGGCGGGATAGCCCACCACGCGGGACACCATCTGTCCGGCCTGCGAGATCACCTGATCGGTATGGGCCATCTTGTCGGTGAGGGCTGCGTTGATGGAGGCTGTCTCCTCAGCGCTGAGGGTGTGCTGCTCCATCAGCTCGTTGACGTAGAGCCGGTAGCCCTGCGGGGAGGGGATGCGTCCGGCAGAGGTGTGGGGCTGCTCCAGATAGCCCATCTCCACCAGATCCGCCAACTCATTGCGGATGGTGGCGGAGCTGATCTTGCCGGGCATCTTCTCGGCAATGACCTTGGAGCCTACCGGCTCAGCCGTGGCCACGTAGCTGTCCACCACGATTTTCAGTATTTGCTTTTTACGGGCGGTCAGTTCCATGCTGTTCTCCTTTTAGCACTCCAACTTCCCGAGTGCTAAACGCAGTTTACCATCCCTTGGGCGTAATGTCAATACTTCCAACGGTAAACGATTTGTGAACGAAACAAGGCCGCACCAAGCGGTGCGGCCTTGTTGGTATTTGCGCTTATCTCCAGGGGATGCGCTCGCCTTCCAGCTGACAGGGAGACCAGTGCATGCGGTGCATCATGGGAAGCACGGCCTGCAGGATCCACACCAGCAGCAGAATCTGCAGCGGCAGGTACAGGGCGTTTTTCCACGCGCTGGTGGTCATGTAGTAGATATAGCCTTTGCTGTAGAGCATGGCGCTCCACAGCGAGCCAAGGAACACATTCTGGATGTTGGTAATAAGCTTGGCCAGAATGATGCGCCAGATGGTGACGCGGGCGCGGTAGAAAAAGAGGGCGTAGACGAGGCAGCCGGAGACGGTGGTGATCATATAGCCGGGGAAATAGGGGCCGTTGGAGGAGCCCAGGAAGAAGCCCAGCGTATCTTCCGCCGCGCCGAACACGATGGATACCACCGGGCCGCACACGGCGGCGCACAGGGCGCGGGCCAGAAATGTGACGCTCAGCGACAGGCCCTCGCCCAGCGGGATCTTGAACTTGGCCAGGATAAGACAGGCGGCGATCATCAGCGCGGCAAAGGTCAGCTTGCGCAGGTCTTTCAGCTCGCCCACGGCGTCACGCCAGTAGCCGCGGGAAAAAGGGGTGCGGTACAGCTTCATAAAAAAACCTCCTCTGTATTGGGCAGCCCAAACGGGTCAGCCGCACAGAGGAGCATGGGGCAAAGGCCCTGTGGCTCGGCATGCGGCAGCGGGATGCGGCTTCTGTACTGCACGGCTTTGCGCCGTTTCGTCCGGCGGACAACTCCCCGTCCCGCCGGCACTTTGCAACACACAGAGGCCTACTCTGCCTGATCTTGATTTTATTATACGCTCCCCTGCAGAAAAAGCAAGAAAAAAATAGGACCGCCGTACGGCGGTCCTATTTTTATTTAAGGTGTAATTACTCAGTCTTCTGAGCGGCCTCGGCGGCAGCCTTCTCGGCAGCGGCCTTGGCAGCGGCAGCCTTACGCTCGGCGGCAGCCTTCTGAGCGGCCTTGAACTTTTCCTTCTCCTCAGCGGTGGGGATGGGTTCAATGGCGTTCTTGGGGCAGGCCTTGGCGCACATGGTGCAGCCCTTGCACTTGTCGTAATCGATGACGGCCACGTTGTTAACAACATGGATGGCGTCGAACTTGCAGGTGCGCTCGCACAGACCGCAGCCAATGCAGGAAACGGCGCAGACCTTAGCGGCAGCGGCGCCCTTGTCCTTGTTGGAGCAGTTGACGAACACCTTCTTGGAGTAGGGAACTTCCACGATCAGGTGGCGGGGGCAGGCCTCGCGGCAGGCGCCGCAGTTGGTGCAGGCGTCCTTGTCGACCACGGCAGCGCCGTTTTCGCCGATGTGGATGGCGTCGAACTGGCAGGCAGCCACGCAGGAGCCGAAGCCCAGGCAGCCGTACTTGCAGTCCAGCACGCTGCCGCCGCACACCTTGGTGGCAGCCAGGCAGTCGTTCACGCCGCGATACTCGAAGTTCTTCTTGGCGTTGGTGCCGCCGTTACACAGAACATGGGCAACCATCTTCTCGCCGGAGGGAGCCTCCATGCCCATGATGGCAGCGATTTTGGCAGCGTTCTCAGGGCCGGCGGGAGCGCAGGCGGTGACAGGGGCCTTGCCAGCCAGAATGGCCTCGGCGCAGCCGGCGCAGCCGGGATAGCCGCAGCCGCCGCAGTTGGCGCCGGCCAGGCACTCCTGGATCAGGGGCAGACGCTCGTCGACCTTGACCTCAAAGACCTTGGCGGCAATAGCCAGAACCAGACCGAAGATCACGGCCAGAGCACCCAGGACCGCAACGGCAAAAATGATAATGTTAAAATCCATAATTCATCTTCCTCCTTACCAGACCTTCAGGCCGCTGAAGCCCATGAACGCCAGAGCGATCAGGCCGGCGGTGACCAGAGCAATGGGGAAGCCCTCAAAGGACTTGGGAGTTTCGGAGAACTCGGTCTGCTCACGGACAGCCGCGAACAGGAAGATGGCCAGCAGGAAGCCCAGACCGCCGGTGATACCGTAGACCACGGACTCGATGAAGTTGTAGTCGTTCTGCACGTTCAGCAGGGCAACACCCAGCACGGCGCAGTTGGTGGTGATCAGGGGCAGGTACACGCCCAGAGCGGTGTACAGGGTGGGAACGAACTTCTTCAGGAACATTTCCACGAACTGCACCAGAGAGGCGATGACCAGAATGAAGGCCACGGTCTGCATGAAGGCCAGATCCAGAGCGACCAGAACCTTGTTGACCAGGAAGCAGAAAGCGGAAGCCAGACCCATAACGAAGGTAACGGCAGCGCCCATACCGATGGCGGTGTCGATCTTCTTGGACACGCCCAGGAAGGGGCAGATACCCAGGAACTGGGCGAAGATGAAGTTATTGGCCAGAATAGCGCCAAGAGAGATGGCGAGCAGAGAAGTAATTTCCATAGCTTACTTGGCCTCCTTTTTCTTCTTTTCGCTCTTGGACAGAGCCCACTGCATGGCAGCGATCAGAGCACCCAGGGTCAGGAAGCCGCCCACAGGCATGGTCAGGATCTTGATGCCGAACTGCTCGGGAATGATGCGCAGACCGGGAGCGGCACCCAGTTCGCCGCCGCCCAGCAGACCGCCGCCGAAGGTGCCGGCGCCCAGCAGCTCACGGAACACGCACATGATGATCAGCACGATGGTGTAGCCGATGCCCTGGCAGATACCGTCCAGAGTAGCGGCGCCCACACCGTTCTTGGAGGCGAAAGCCTCGGCGCGGCCCAGGATGATGCAGTTAACCACGATCAGGGGAATGAACACGCCCAGAGAGTTGGACAGAGCGGGCACGAACGCCTTCAGGATCAGGTCCACGCAGGTCACGAAACCGGCGATAACCACGATGTAGCAGGCGATACGCACTTCATTGGGGATGATCTTGCGCAGCAGGGAGATAAAGATGTTGGACAGGGTCAGAATGACGGTCACGGAGATACCCATGCCCAGGCCGTTGAAGAACGACGTGGTGATGGCCAGAGTGGAGCACATACCCAGCAGCTGGACCAGCACGGGGTTCTGGGTGATCAGACCCTCTTTCAGTTGCTTACTAAAATTCATATCGAAGGTCCTCCTTTCTTAGCCCAGAGCTTCCGCAGCAGCCAGAGCGGCGTTGGCGCCGGTGGTGATGCCCTTGGTGGAAACGGTAGCGGTGGTAATGGGAGTGATGTTCTTCTTGACTTCCAGAGTGCCGGCGCCGGACATGCCGATGAACTGGTCGAGAACGGGAACACCGGCGTCATTGAGCTCGTTGCCGCAGACCTTGGTGCCGATGCCGGAGGTCTCAGCGTGGCTGACCACGGAGATACCGGTGATGGCATTGTTGGCGTCCACACCGACCATCATGACGATGGAGCCCTGAGAGCCGGAAGCGGAGATCTTCATGACGCAGCCGCCGGCCTTCACGCCGTACAGCTCCAGCACCTTGCCGCCCTGAGCGGCAGCGGCTGCTGCGGCTTCGGCGGGGATGTCCAGCTTATCGGTAAACTCGCTGCCGGCGGGAGCGACAATGCTCATGGCCTGACGGGTCTTTTCGGCCTCGATCTCGGCGATCTTGTCGCGGGTCACACCGTCAACAACGCCCAGCAGGGCGGCGGTGATCAGAGAGATGATGGTCAGAGTACCGGCGACCTTCAGAACGAACTTGGGAGAGATCTTCATTTTGCAGCCGCCTCCTTCTTTTCTTTCTTGGGAGCACCGTAGATGGTGGGCTTGATGTACTTATCCAGCAGCCAGGTGCAGCAGTTCATCACCAGGATGGAGTAGCAAACGCCCTCGGGATAGGAACCGAAGCGGCGGATGAACACGGTCAGCAGGCCGCAGCCGATACCGAAGATCAGCTGGCCGGGCTTGGTGACAGGGGAGGTGGCATAGTCGGTAGCCATGAAGATGGCGCCCAGCATCAGGCCGCCGCCGAAGATGCTGTAGAGCATGTAGTCCACAGCGCCGATACCGGCGGGAGCGGAGATCAGGGAGACAACAGCCACGGTGGCGATGTAGGCCACGGGGATCTGCCAGGAGATGACCTTGCGGATCAGCAGGTAGACAAAGCCCACCAGCAGAGCGGCAGCGGAGGTCTCGCCCAGAGAGCCGCCGATGAAGCCCAGGAACATATCCACCATCTCGGGCAGCTGGTCAAAAGCACCGTCCTTCATCAGGGCCAGAGGGGTAGCGCCGGTAGCCACGTCGGCAGCAGAGCCGAACACGGCGATCTTCTCGGCGGGGGTGACCCAGGTGGTCATAGCGCCGGCATAGCTGGCAACCAGAACGGCACGGCCGGCCAGAGCAGGGTTAAGGAAGTTGCAGCCAATGCCGCCATAGAGCTGCTTGACAACAACGATGGAGAAGAAAGCGCCGATCACGATGGCCCACCAGGGCAGGCTGACGGGGCAGACAAAGGCCAGCAGCATACCGGTGACAACGGCGGAGAAATCGCCCACGGAGCAGCTCTTCTTCATGAGCTTGCGGTACAGCCACTCCCAGAACACGCAGGACACCACGGACACCAGAGTCAGCACCAGAGCCTGGATGCCGAACACGAAGCAGCTGACGAACAGAGCGGGCAGCATGGCGATGCACACATCGATCATGATGCTGCGGGTATCGTCCTTGGCGCGGATGTGGGGGGAGGAGGAAGCGATGAGCTTCAGATTCTTGTAATCAGTCATGGTTCGTTACGCCTCCTTCTTGGCAGCAGCCTCAGCCTCGGCCTTAGCCTTGGCCTGAGCAGCCATTCTTGCGTTATTGACCTGCTGCTTGCCCAGACGGAAAGCGTGGGTCAGAGGCAGACGGGCGGGGCAGGTGTAGGTGCAGGCGCCGCACTCGATGCAGTCCATACCGTGGAGCTGATCGCGGAAAGCCTCCCAGTTGCCCTTCATCAGATACTTGTACATGAACACGGGCTCCAGGCGGATGGGGCAGACGCCGACGCACTTGCCGCAGCGGATGCACTGAGGCTCGGCCACGTACTTCTCTTCGTCACCGGCGAAGGCCAGCATAGCGCCGGTGCCCTTGCCGACGGACACTTCGGTGCTGTACTGGGCCAGACCCATCATGGGGCCGCCCATGATCAGCTTGTAGGTCTCTTCCTTCAGACCGCCGCAAGCGTCAAACAGGTTGGAAATGGGGGTGCCGATGGGGCACTCGATGTTCTTGGGCTCGATCACGCCGCTGCCGGACACGGTGACGATCTTGCTGACAACGGGCATGCCCTCGTAGACAGCGCGGTAGATCGCGCAGGTGGTGTTCAGGTTGAAGATGCAGCAGCCGGCGTCAGCGGGCAGCTTGCCGGAAGGCACCTGGCGGCCGGAGATGGCCTGCACCAGCTGCTTTTCAGCGCCCTGGGGATAACGGGTGTGCAGAACCTCGACCACAACGGGAGCGTTCAGCTCGGCGATGGTCTTGTTCAGCACGTCGGCAGCATTCTGCTTGTTGGCCTCGATGCCGATGTAGACCTTGTCCACGCCGAAGCACTTGGCCAGCAGGGAAGCGCCCTTGATGACCTGCTCGGGACGCTCCAGGCAGGTGCGGTGGTCGCCGGTGATGTAGGGCTCGCACTCAGCAGCGTTGATGAGCACGTAGTCCACCTTGCCCAGACCGGAAGAGATCTTCACGTGGGTGGGGAAGGTAGCGCCGCCCTGGCCGACGATACCGGCGTTCTTCACGATCTCGGTCAGCTGCTCGGGAGTCAGGCTGTCGGGATCGGCTACGGGTTTGACGTCTTCGCACACGGTATTCTGGAAGTCGTTCTCGATGACCACGGACATGAAGGTGCCGCCCATAGAGAAAGGACGGGGCTCCACGGCCTTAACGGTACCGGACACGCTCGCATGGATGGGAGCGGACACGAAACCGCCGGGCTCACCGATCTTCTGACCGATGGTCACCTTGTCACCCACTGCAACGATGGGCTTGCAAGGTGCGCCGATGTGCATAGACATGGGAATGACCACCTGAGCAGGTGCCTTGATCTGCTCGATGGCCTTTTCATTGGTTGCGGCCTTCATGTCATTGGGATGAACGCCGCCAAAGAAAGCTTGTGC
>SVMH01000058.1 GCA_015067525.1 Oscillospiraceae bacterium
GGATCTCGGGGCATTCCAGAATAGCAGCCTCCACCAGCTTCACCAGATAGGTGTGGTTGGCGTAAGCACGGGCGCCCTTGGAAACCTGCAGGATCACGGGAGCCTTCTCTTCGCGGCAGGCCTCGGTGATCGCCTGAACGATCTCCATGTTGTTGACGTTGAAGGCGCCGATGGCGTAACCGCCCTCATAAGCCTTGGCGAACATTTCCTGAGTAGTAACAAGTGCCATAATTCAAATCTCCTTCTACAAAATAATGTTGTACGGAACGATTGGTATAACATTGACAATACCTATTGTACCACAGTTTTCAGCTTTTGCAAGTATAACCAATTTACTTTCTGATTCTTCCGTGGTAGAATAACAAATAGCGTAAATTTTAAACAATCGGAGGTATTTTCCCATGAATGAATTGAAGGGCGCCTGCATTATCGGCCAGTCCGGAGGTCCCACTTCCGTTATCAATGCCAGTGCTTACGGCGTGATCGATACCGCGCTGAAGTCCGGCGTTATCACTCAGGTTCTGGGTGCCGAACACGGCATCAAGGGCGTTCTGGCTGACCGCCTGTTTGATATGGGTTTGGAGGATGCTGAGGAACTTCAGCTGATGAAGTACACCCCCTCCTCTGCTCTGGGCTCCTGCCGCTATAAGATCGCCGATCCCGAAGTGGATGACACCGATTACAAGCGTATTCTGGAAGTCTTCAAGAAGCACAACGTCCGCTACTTCTTCTACAATGGCGGCAACGACTCTATGGACACCTGCAACAAGATCCACCACTATATGCAGTCTGTGGGCTATGAGTGCCGCGTGATGGGCGTGCCCAAGACCATCGACAACGACCTGTGGGGCACCGACCACTGCCCCGGCTTTGCTTCTGCTGCCAAGTATATCGCCACCTCTATGATGGAAGTATACCACGATGCCCACGTCTATGATACCGGCATGATCGTTATCATGGAGATCATGGGCCGTCACGCAGGTTGGCTGACCGCCTCTGCCGCACTGGCTGGCGAGTACGGTGCAGGTCCCGACCTGATCTACCTGCCTGAGACCGATTTCAGCATGCCCCAGTTCATTGAGGACGTGAAGAAGGTCTATGCCGAAAAGGGCAGCTGCATCGTGGCTGTTTCCGAAGGTATCCACTACGAGGACGGCGGCTTCGTTTCTGAGGCCAAGGTCGCTGCAAACGACGGCTTCGGCCACGCCCAGCTGGGCGGTCTGGCCGCCATTCTGGCTCAGGTCATCAAGGAAGAGACCGGCGCCAAGGTCCGCGGTATTGAGCTGAACCTGCTGCAGCGCTGCGCCGCTCATCTGGCTTCCGAGACCGACATTGAAGAGTCCTTCATGGCCGGCAAGGCCGCCGTGGAGAACGCCATCAACGGCATCAGCGGCCGTATGGTGGGCTTTGAGCGCGGCATCAAGGACGGTAAGTACGCCTGCAAGACCAAGCTGATCCCCCTGATGGAAGTGGCCAACGTGGAGAAGAAGATTCCCCGCGAGTGGATCAACGAGGCCGGCAACGGTGTGAACCACCAGTTCATCGAGTACGCCCTGCCCCTGATCCAGGGTGAGCCCGATCTGCCCAAGGTGGACTCCCTGCCCCGCTTCTGCAAGCTCAAGAAGATTCTGGCCAAGTAAAGCTGACAAGAAGCCCTCCGCTCATGCGGAGGGTTTTCTCTTGCGCGGCTAAGGTCGAATCACAAGATAGTGACGCGCATCCGTGATTTTCTCAATTTGCCCGTCGTTTGCCAGCACCGCTTTGATAGAAGCCTGATTGCTGTTGCGGATAGTAAACAGAACCTCGTTAATCCCCAGCGCCTCACACTCATGCACCAGAGCGCCGATAAAAAATGTGCCCAATCCTTGGCCGCGGCACTCGGGCAGAATCGATATTCCCATATGCCCGCCGGTTTCCTTCAGCTTTTCCGTGAGAAAATGGCGAATCTTTCCATAGCCTACCGGCTGATCATCACGATAAAGCCAATAGGTGGTCTGCGGGACCTTCCAGCCATCCACGGTCCCCTGCTGCATCGCGTTTTTGACGACACTATACAGCCACTGCCGGTATTCTTCGTAACTTTTCCCTGCTGCCGTATTGACAAATCCGTTTTCTTCGGCTGGAAGTGCCTGTAAGAAACGATAGACTTCCACTCCGTCCTCCACACTGGCCTTCCGAAGATGCAACGCCATATTTCTCACCTCTCTTTAGCAAAATCGCCCGCCGTATATGGCGGGCGATATATTATTTGTTTTTCTGATAAATCTGATACAGGCCTTCCATCAGCAGGTACTTGTCGTAAATCACCTGATTGCGGCAATAGCGTACGATGACAGGGGCATTGCTGCCGGTGGCAACGATGGTAGGCTGCTCATCACCCAGCGTCTCACGGATGCGGTCGATGATGCCGTCCAGCATGCCGGCGGTGCCGTATACGATGCCGGAGCGCATGCAGTCCTCCGTGTTTTTGCCGATCAGACTCTTGGGGTGCTGCAGAGAAATATCGGGCAGCTGTGCCGTATGGTTGGACAGCGCAGCCAGCGACAGATTTACGCCGGGGAACATCAGGCCGCCTTCGTAGCTGGGACGGGAAGAAATGTAGGAAATGGTGGTGGCCGTACCCATGTCGATCATAATGATCGGTGTGGGGTATTTTTCCAGCGCGGCCACGGCGTTGGCCACCAGATCGGCACCCAGCTGGTTATGGATCTCCATACGGATATTCAGACCGGTCTTGACGCCGGGGCCCACCATCATAGGCGGTTTGCCCAGCAGTCGAGTCAGTGCCTTGGACATCATAAAGTTGATAGACGGCACAACACTGGAAAAAATAGCGCCGGTCACATCCTTCAGATCAAAACCGTAAAGCGCAAAGAGATTCATCAGATCCAGGCTGATCTGGTCGGCGGTTTTGCGCCGGTCCGTATCAATGGACGCAAGAAATTTCAGTTCACGGCCGGGTCCAAACAGACCCACCGAAATAATGGAATTGCCTACATCGATGGCCAACAGCATACCGCGCGTCCTCCCTACCGGTTTTTTATCATTTTAACACGCGCTGTAAGGATTGGCAAGGCGAAAAACAGATTGCAACCTGTAAAGTTAATATACATTACAGGATAATGCAGATCAGACCTCCGCTTCCTTCGTTGATGATGCGCTCGAGAGCCTCGCGCAGTTTTTTTCTGGACTCATCCGGCATGCGTGCAATCTTCGCCTGCAGATCATCGCTGACAATTTCGTGGAAACTGCGGCCGAAGAGATTGGACTGCCAGATCTTGCCGGTATCTCCCTCAAACTCCTGCAGCAGATAGTTGACCATATCTTCGGACTGCTTTTCATTGCCGACGATGGGTGAAACCGTGGTTTCAATGTCGGCGCGGATCATATGGATGGACGGGGCGCTGGCTTTCATCCGCAGACCAAACCGCCCACCTTGCCGCACGATTTCCGGATCTTCCAGATTCAGCTCGTCGGTGGCCGGCATGACGATACCGTAGCCGGTTTCACGGGCCGCGTGAAGGGCGGGGATAAATTTCTCGTATTCCCGCTCGATCGCAGCCAACTTTGTCAGGTGTTCCATCAGATCTCCGTCATCCCGCAGGGCGAGGCCGGTCTGATGGCTTAGCGTTTCATAGAACAGTTCTCTGGGTACCTCTACATCGGCTGCTGCGCTGCCGGTGCCAAGGTCGATGCGGCGGCTGGTCACGCTGCTGATGTTTTTTTCATTTTGCAGCTGCTGCAAAAGTGCGTACAGGTCACGGATGTGCGTTTTATTCTGTGCCGCGTCTTTTAAGGCCCGATAGATGCCGTCTTTTATGGGATGGGCGGACGGCAGCGCATCTACCCATGGCGGCAGGAACAACAGCAGTTCCTGTAACGGGAATTCCTGCAGCAGCTGCGAGAGGATCTGCTCCAGCTCTTCCCTGCCGATCTCCTGACAGTTGGCGCAGACACAACTGACACCGTAGCGCTGTGCGATATCCTCGGCAATCGCTTTGCTGTGAGCGCTTTCCGGCTGCGCTGAGTTTAGAAGAACCACAAAGGGCTTTCCGATCTCCTGCAGCTCGCGGATGACGCGCTCCTCCGCCTCCAGATACTCCTCGCGCGGAAGCTCGGTAACGGTGCCGTCTGTTGTGATGACAACGCCAACGGTAGAGTGTTCAGTAATCACCTTCCTTGTGCCGATCTCCGCCGCTTCCGGCATGGGAATTGCATGGTCGAACCAGGGCGTCATGACCATGCGGGGCGAGAGATCTTCGTACTGTCCTACAGCGCCCGGTACCATATAGCCCACGCAGTCGATGAGCCGGACAGAAAATGCCGTGCCGCCGTCCATGCGGATCTCGGCAGCGTCTTCCGGCACAAATTTCGGCTCAGCCGTCATAATGGTGCGGCCGGAGCCGCTTTGCGGCAGTTCGTCCCGCGCTCGTTCGCGCTGGTACGTATTTTCGATGTTAGGCAGTACCAGCAACTCCATAAACCGTTTGATAAAGGTGGACTTTCCCGTTCGTACCGGCCCCACTACACCCAGATAAATGCTGCCGCCGGTACGCAGGGCCATATCATGATACACTTTTCCCGATTGCGTCATACGATCTCCCTCCGCTCTGTGTTCGCTGTTTTGTTAGTCATTTCTATGAATCAAAGGCGCATATTAGAAGGGAAATATATTCAACATGCCGTTGATTATTTGCGGTTGCTTTGCTATAATCAAACGCATGAGGACTGGGAGGTATATGCAATGGCTGATGAAAAACTGGACCGTCGTGTAATCCGGACCAAGCAGCAGATCCGAATGGCGCTGATCGAACTGCTGGAAGAAAAAAGCGAGAACGATATTTCCGTGCGGGAACTGTCGCAGCGCGCCAATATCAACCGCGGCACGTTCTATATTCACTATAAGGATATCCACGATTTGGTGGAGCAGCTGGTGGACGAAGCGAACGAGAAGCTTCTGGGCGTTTGCAGACGCCATCCTCCGGCACATACGGTCAAGGAGTCGTATCCTTTCCTGACAGATCTTTTTGAAACGCTGCAAAGTGATGCGCAGCTTTTCACGATCCTGCTGGGCAGTACCGGAAGTCATGCCTATTCCGAGCGGATCTGCCGCACGATTCAGGAGAACTTTTTGGATGAGCTGCTGGAGATCTGCTATTCCGCCGACCCCAAGCAGCGTCAGGTAGCCTCCGGTTACATCGTGGCCGGCTGTCTGCACGAGGCGCTGATCTGGCTGGGACGCGGTATGAAAGAATCTCCCGATGAGATCGCTTATCTGACCGGCCGTGTGATCATGCACGGCATCGATGCACTGCAATGACAAAAAAGCGGTATCGCAAATGCGATACCGCTTTTATATTTGAAAGATTACTCCTGATCCCAGTTATGCCAGACGTTCTGCACGTCTTCGTTGTCCTCCAGCATACCCAGCAGCTTTTCCATCATCTTGACGTCATCTTCGCTGGTCAACTTGACATAGTTCTGGGGAACCATCTCCACTTCGGCGCCAACGAAGGTATAGCCCTTGGCTTCCAGAGCGGCCAGAACCTCGGAGAAAGCATCGGGATCGGTGGTGACCTCAAAGACAGGGCCGTCTGCCTCAAAGTCTTCGGCACCGGCTTCCAGAGCGTCCATCATGACGACTTCTTCGTCCAGATCCTCGTCCTCGTTGTTGATGACGATGACGCCCTTGCGGTCGAAGGACCAGGACACGCAGCCCTGAGCGCCCAGATTTCCGCCGTACTTATCGAAATAGTGACGGACTTCGGGAGCGGTACGCTGACGGTTGTTGGTCAGAGCTTCCACGATCACGGCGACGCCGCAGGGACCGTAGCCTTCATAGGTGACGGACTCGTAGTTATCGGTATTGCCGGCACCCAGCGCCTTGTCGATGGTGCGCTTGATGTTGTCGTTGGGCATGTTGGCAGCCTTGGCCTTGGCGATCACGGTAGCCAGACGGGAGTTATTGGCGGGATCGCCGCTGCCGCCCTGCTTGACGGCCACGATGATCTCCTTGGCGATCTTGGTGAAGGCTGCGCTGCGCTTGGCGTCAGCTGCACCCTTGGTTTTCTGAATATTGTGCCACTTGGAATGTCCGGACATAGTCTTCTACTCTCCTTAAATGCAATATTGGATGACCTCGCGATCATGCGTGGTCGATTGTACAACTGTCAGCTCAGGGAACTTCCTTCGCAGAAAATCGGCCAGTACGGGGCAGACCACATTTTCTGTGGGGAAATGACCTGCATCCACCAGATTGATCTCCTTCGTGTCCAGGAAGTCATTATACTTCAGATCGGAAGTGACGAAAGTATCACAGCCGGCTGCGATGGCCTGTGCGATATAGCCGCTACAGGCGCCGCCGCCCACCGCCACGCGGTGCACAGGTTTTCCGCTATCTACGTAACGCAGGCCGTTACATCCTAACGATTCTACCACAAAGTGGGTGAACTCGACAAGAGGTAATTGGGATTTTAATGTACCGATACGGCCGATTTTTTCCTCATTGAGCATTTCCAGATCCGTCAGGCCCAGCTTTTCAGCCAATGCATCATTGACGCCGCCGTCGGCTGCATCCAGATTGGTGTGCATGCAGATGGCGGAGATGTTATTGCGGATCATGCCGATCAGCATACGGCCCTGCGCGTCGTCACTGCGGACATGCTGCACGGGATGCCAGGCGCAGTTCATGACCGGGTGATGGGCAACGATCACATCGGCACCCACAGAAATGGCCTCTGCTACCACGTCCTCCGTGATGTCCAGTGCGATCAGCACTTTTTTAGCTTCTGATTCCGGCTCGCCTACCAGAAGGCCTACGTTGTCCCATTGGGCGGCCAGTTCTCTGGGCGCCCAGTCAAACAATACCTGCTCGATATCGCGGACGGTGATCATTTATGCCACTCCCCTCTTCTGCGCTGCAGCTCGACGCAGCGCGCATTCAGCTGTTCAGCCTCTTCCCTGACGGATTCCTTGTCCGAACGGCGCTTTCCCTCAACGGCCCGCTGCAGCCGTGCGATCTGGATGTCCAGATACTGGCCGTACAGGGGATCGTTTTCCAGACATACGCCATATTCTTCTGCGATCGCGTCCGGCTTTGGCTGCTCACCGCCGGTGACGATCATCACAGGATAGAGAAAATCTTTGTCCCATACCAGCCGCTCCTCAACGAAGCGATAGCCGTTTTCTGCGAGCCAGTGCCGCAGCACGCCAGCCTTTGTCATGGGCTGCAGCAGCAGCGTATAGCGTCCCGGAACCTTGCTCCACGGGGCGGCGGCGAGAATATGGATAATGGTCTCGCCGCCCATGCCGGCGATCACGACCGTATCAACCTCGTCCTCTCTGATGCCTTTTAAACCGTCGCACAGGCGAAAATCGATATTGCTGATGCCGTACTCCTCTGCAGTGCGGATGGCGTGCTGCAGAGGCTCCTGACCCACGTCAGAGGCAACGGCGAAGGTGATCCTTCCCTTCTGCATCAGATAGACCGGCAGATAGCCGTGGTCGGTGCCGATGTCGGCCAGACGGGCGCCCTGCGGCACCAGATCGGCCAGCAGCTGTAAGCGGGGCTGCAGCTGCAGTAACTTATGTTCCATGAGGGCAGCGCCCTCCTTTCCGATGATGTGTCGATTACACAACGGAACGCATACGGCAAAGCCGTATGCGTTCTGCGCTTGCATTAATACTGGGGCTGATTGGCAACCTCGTTGACGATGGCCAGCAGCTTATCGACGTCCACACCGTGTACGGCGCAGGCTTCTTCCACAGTCTCACCGCGGGAAGAGGGGCAGCCCAGGCAGTGCATGCCAATGGCCAGGAACACGCGGGCGGTCTGAGGAGCGATATCCAGGATATCACCGATAATGGTGTCTTTGGTAATCTGAATCATGGTGGTAACCTCCAATTGATATTTGCGAATATAGTATACCCTAAAGAGTGCGCGGTTTCAACAGAAAGTTTCAAAAGCGCGCAAAAAGAGGCGCGTTCCGCAGAACGCGCCTCTTCCCTATCGACAGTTTGCCTTACCGACAGCTTAGCCGTTCTCGCGCATCTTGGAGAAGCAGCTGCTGCAGTAAACGGGACGATCGCTCTTGGGCTCGAAGGGCACCTTGGCCTCGCCGCCGCAGGCAGCGCAGGTAGCGGTGAACAGCTCGCGGGGCGCGCGGGTAGCGTCCTTGCGGGCAGCACGGCAGGCCTTGCACTTCTTGGGCTCGTTCTGGAAGCCGCGGGCAGCGTAGAACTCCTGCTCACCGGCGGAGAAAACGAACTCCTGGCCGCACTCGTTGCAAACTAAAGTCTTGTCTTCGTACATGATTTTACCCTCTCTTTGAGAAAAATATATGCG
>SVMH01000009.1 GCA_015067525.1 Oscillospiraceae bacterium
ACAAGGCCCACACGCTGGCGCTGATGAAGCGCCACGCTGAGATCATGCTGCCCAAGTTCCGCTGCGTGCTGGAGTATCTGGAGCGTGAGATCGCCCCCGCCGGCATCGCCACGTGGCAGAAGCCCAGGGGCGGCTACTTCGTGTCGGTGAACACCGTGCCCGGTCTTGCCAAGCGGACCCTGGCCCTTTGCAAGGAGGCGGGCGTCACCATGACCGGCGCCGGCGCCACCTTCCCCTACGGTGTGGACCCCCAGGACAGCAACATCCGCATCGCCCCCTCTCTGCCTCCCGTGGAGGAGCTGGAGAAGGCCATGGAGATTTTCTGCGCCGCGCTGAAGCTGGCGGCGCTGGAACAACTGGGTGTGTAAAATGACGAAAAAAGGGCCGTGAAATTGTTTGATTTCACGGCCCTTTTTTGCCGAAAAGGCCGTTGCTTTTCCCCGTTTGGTATGGTATGATTAACACATCTTATTCCGACCATTGGGCCGCCACTCCACTTTATGGCTCCCGACGGTAAATAAAAAGGAGGAAAAAGACCCGCTTCGACTGGCGGTGCGGCAGTGTGGAGACCTGTCGTAAAGCGGTATCGGCATATGGCCGGCCGTGAGAGCGGAATCTGCGGAGGCAGTCCGGTTACAGTCAAAAGAATTATGGCAGAAGTCAAACTGGTAAACATCAAGAAGATCTACCCCCACTCCGAGACCAAGAAGAAAAAGGCCAAGAAGGGCGCTGAGCCTGAGAAGAAGGTCAACCTGCAGGTCACCGAGCAGGGCGTCGTCGCCGTTCAGGAGTTCAACCTGCACATCGCCGACAAGGAGTTTATCGTTCTGGTCGGTCCTTCCGGCTGCGGTAAGTCCACCACCCTGCGTATGATCGCCGGCCTCGAGGACATCTCCGACGGCGAGCTGTGGATCGGCGACAAGCTGATGAACGATGTGGAGCCCAAGGACCGCAACATCGCCATGGTGTTCCAGAACTACGCTCTGTATCCCCACATGACCGTGTATGACAACATGGCCTTCTCCCTGAAGCTGAAGAAGACCCCCAAGGATGAGATCGACCAGCGCGTGCGCGAGGCTGCCGAGATCCTGGACATCACCCAGTATCTGGATCGTAAGCCCAAGGCTCTGTCCGGCGGTCAGCGTCAGCGTGTTGCCATCGGCCGCGCCATCGTCCGTGACCCCCAGGTCATGCTGATGGACGAACCTCTGTCCAACCTGGACGCCAAGCTGCGTAACCAGATGCGCGCTGAGATCATTAAGCTGCGCGAGCGTATCGACACCACCTTCATTTACGTTACCCACGACCAGACCGAGGCTATGACTCTGGGCGATCGTATCGTCATCATGAAGGACGGCTTCATCCAGCAGATCGGTACTCCTCAGGAAGTGTTCGATCATCCCTACAACCTGTTCGTCGCCGGCTTCATCGGTATGCCCCGCATGAACATGTTCGACGGCAAGCTGGTCAAGAAGGATGGCAAGTACGCTGTTGAGTGCGGCCCCGTCTGCGTGGAGCTGAGCGCCGAGAAGCAGGAGCGCCTCGCTGCCAAGGATGTTGCTGAGCAGGATGTTCTGCTGGGCGTCCGTCCCGAGCATATCCAGCTGTGCGACGACGGCATCAAGGGCAAGGTCGACGTGTCCGAGATGATGGGTTCCTCCATCCACCTGCACATCACCGCCGGTGATAAGGACGTCATCGTTATCGTTCCCACCCTGGGCGCTGCTACCAACTTCCCCATGGGCAGCCAGGTCAACCTGACCTTCGACGGCAACGTGGCTCACGTGTTCGGCAAGGAGACCGGCACCAACCTGGAGTGGTAAGTCAATTTCCATACATGATAAAAAAGACGGCTCGTAAGAGCCGTCTTTTTTTATTCCTCAAAAAAGGCAGCGCCTTTTTTGAGTTTTGCAGCGCACCACCATGCACTACGACTCGCTAAGAGCCGCCCTTCGGGCGGTTGCTCGCATGCATCGCGCCTGCGGGCGCAGATCGCTGCGCTCGCACACTCGTGCGCTGAGAAGTGTTTTTTCTCCCGCACATGTCGGTAGAAAAAACGGATTTTATTCTTTTTCGCCGCAGGCGGCGAAACTCTGCGAGGCATTTTCACGCATACGGATAAAAAGCAGTAGCGCGGCGGGGCAGAATATGCTATGATACCCCCAAGAAAACACCAAGGAGGAACCGACTATGAAATGGATGATCGCCTCTGACCTGCACGGCAGCGCCTACTGGTGCGAAAAGCTGGTGGAAGCCTTCCGCCGCGAGGGTGCCGACCGCCTGATTTTACTGGGTGACCTGCTCTATCACGGCCCCCGCAACCCCCTGCCGGAGGGTCATAACCCCCAGAAGTGCGTGGAGGTGCTGGATGTGCTGCGGGATAAGACAGTGGCCGTCCGCGGCAACTGCGACGCGGCCATCGATCAGGTGCTGCTGCCGTTCCCCATCATGGCCGACTATCTGCTGCTGGATCTGGGGGAGAAGCTGGCCTTTGTCACCCACGGCGACCAGTGGGGTGAGGGTCATCCGCCCGCTATGGCCAAGGGCGGCGTGCTCATCACCGGCCACACCCATGTGGCGGCCTGCACCAAGCATAATAACTTCCTCTACCTCAACCCCGGCTCTCCCGCCCTGCCCAAGGACGAGGGACACCGCGGCTATCTGCTGCTGGACGGTGCGCGGGCTGTCTTCTGCGAGATGGACGGCACGGTGTATCGGGAAATTACGCTGTAAAGCGGGAAAAGGAGAAACGCGATGAAACTGGCAGAAGCTCTGCAGGAGCGGGCGGATCTGAACCGCAAGATCGAGGAACTGAAAAGAAGACTGCACAATGTGGTGCTTGTGCAGGAGGGGGAAGAGCCTGCCGAGGATCCCTCTGCGCTGCTCGGCCAGCTGGATGAGGCCACGGCCCGTCTGGAGCGGCTGATGGCTGCCATCAACCTGACCAACTGCCGCACCAAGGTGAATGGCGAAACGCTGACGGCGCTCATCGCCCGCAAGGATGCGCTGCTGGTGCGTCTGGCGGCCTATCGGGAGCTGGCCTATCAGGCGGGGCAGAACACGGCCCGCGCCCGGGGTACGGAGATCCGCGTTAAGGCCACCTTGAAGGCGGCCGAGCTGCAGAAGGCGGCGGACGCCATGGCCAAAGAGGTGCGCATGCTGGATAACCTGCTGCAGGAGACCAACTGGAAAACCAAGCTGGTGGAGTAACATCAGCCAGTCGGTAGTCACGCGGATGTGCATATCAGGCGGCAGCTGCCCAAGCTGCATCAGTGGTTGGCCCAAGAGCAGGCCGGGAGTTCGAATCTCCAAGGATGGTTACGCTCCGATCGGGTACAATCGTATGGTTACCGCGCACGGTGTATCACCGCGATATGAGCCGCGTGACGAGGGTGCGGTCTGGGGGATAAATGTATTTTGACGCGCAAAACGGCGCGTAGAGGACGAAAAAGGGCGGCTCAACGCAGCGTCGGTTGCGATGAGCCGCCCTTTCCCTTATGCTGAAGGCGAAAGGAGGCGTTGGATATGGACGCGAATAAAGTGGGCGAGCACATCGCCGCATTACGAAAGGAAAAGGGGCTGACCCAGCTGGAGCTGGCCGAAAAGCTCCACGTCACCGACAAGGCGGTCAGCCGCTGGGAGCGGGGCGTGGGCCTGCCCGACATCCAGACCATCGAGCCGCTGGCCGCCGCGCTGGGGGTGGATGTGCTGGAGATCATGCGGGGCGAGGTGCTGCCGCCGGTGCAGGAGAGCGCCGCTGTGGACGAGGCGCTGGCCTACGTGAAGGAGAGCGAAAAGCTGCGCCGGCAGGAGGGCCGTGTGCTGCTGTGGGGTCTGGGACTGGGCGCGTTGGGGCTGCTGTTTTTTGTGGCGGCGCTGGCGGCCGTGCTGCGCTATGCGCCGGCGGAGTGGAGAAATGTGCTGGCGGTTTGCAGCGCCCTGCCGGCCTCGCTGGGCGTGGCGCTGGTGCTGAGCGTGGCGATTTTGGCGGCGGAGCGCTCCCGCGCCGCCCAGTCGGTGAGCCGCGCCGCGGTATTGTATCTGGTGTACGTGGCCGCGGTGCTGTTGGCCTTCTATGTCACCGGCGTCTATACCCTCACCACGCCGCCCACGGCGCTGGTGCTGCGGCGCTTGCTGCTGTATCCCGCGGGACTGACGGCCCTGACGCTGGCGGTGCTGCATCTGGTGCGCAAACAGATCGAATGAAAAAGGACGGCGAAAGCCGTCCTTTTCACTGTTTCAGCAATTTTTCTCTCTCGCGGTAGTCCGGCAGCCAGCGCGCCACCTCGGCGTAGAAGGCAGGAGAGTGGTTGCGGTGGCGCATGTGGCACAGCTCGTGCACCACCACCGCGTCGATGGCCTCGGGCGGGTACTGCATGAGATAGAGGGAGAAGCAAAGGCTATTTTTGCCGCTGCAGCTGCCAAAGCGGGTGCGGGCGGAGGTGATCTTCACCGCCGAGGGCTGCAATCCCATGCGCTGTGCCCAAACGGACACGCGGCCGGGGATGTATGCCTTGGCCCGACGGCGCAGGTCCTCCGTCTCCGCCTCCGTCAGGGGCGGATGGGCCGCAAGGCGCTCTTTCTGCCGCGCCAGCGCCGCTTCCAGCCACGCCCTGCGGCTTTCCACAAAGGCGTCGATCTGGCGCTGGGGGCAGCGCAGCGGGGCCCGCACCACCACCTGCGCCTCTCGCGTCACCGCAAGGGCCAGCGTGCGGCGGCGGGAGCGGATGAGCGTATAGTCCATGCTCATTCCCCGATGTAGGCAAAGCGGGGACCGCAGTAGCCGTCGCGCTCCACCGTCTCGTTCCACATGTGGGCGGGGCGCACCCAGATGCCGTGCTCACCGTAGAGCGCCTGATAGACCACCATCTCCTCCAGCGTTTCGCTGTGGCGGGCCATGCCCAGCACGCGGTATTCGTTGCCCTTGAAATGGCGGTATTTTCCGGTTTTGATCTCGGTCATGGCAGGAAACCTCCCGTAATTTTTCTTTGATTCTACCATAAAACTGGCGCAGCTGTAAAGGTTGTGGTAAAATGAAGAAAAAAGAGGGGGGGACGGCGATGCGAACCATCTGCAAACGGCTGCGGCGAGGGGACGACCTGCTGCGGGAAGTGCAAAACATAGCCCGGGAGGAGCAGCTGCAGCTGGCGGTGATCCTCAGCGCGGTGGGCTGCGTGACAAAGGCGCGGGTGCGGGACGCCTCCGGCGTGACGATCCGCGACATCGACGAGCCCTGCGAGATCGTGTCCGCCACCGGCACGGTCAGCGCGGCGCGCTGCCATATCCACGTGTCCTTTGCCAAGGAGGATCTCTCCACCGTGGGCGGCCATCTGGTAGAGGGCTGCCTCATCAACACCACCTGCGAGCTGGTGCTGGGCGTGGTGGACGGCTGGCACTGCGGCGTGGAGCAGGACGAGGAGACCGGCTATGACGAGATCGTATTTGAGAGGGATGACGCATGATCTTATCCACACTGTGCTACATGGAAAATGACCGGGGCGAGTATCTCATGCTCCACCGCGTGAAAAAGGAACACGATGCCAACCGCGACAAATGGATCGGCATCGGCGGCAAGTTTGAAGCGGGGGAGAGCCCCGAGGAGTGCGTGGTGCGCGAAGCGCGGGAGGAGACCGGATTGCAGCTCACGGACTACCGCTATCGGGGCCTTGTGACCTTTGTGTCCGACCGGTGGGAGACGGAGTACATGCACCTCTTCACCGCCACGGGCTGGACGGGCGAGATCAAGGAGTGCGACGAGGGCGCGCTGGAGTGGATCGGCAAGGACGATCTGGCGGCGCTGCCCCAGTGGGCCGGCGACCGCATCTTCCTGCGCCTGCTGCGCGAGGACGCGCCCTTCTTCTCGCTGAAGCTGCGCTATGAGGGCGAAGAACTGGTCTACGCCGCGCTGGACGGCAGGGAAATGGAGGTGTACGCATGAAAGTTTTAGTGAGCGCGTGCCTTCTGGGCGTCAGCTGCCGCTACGACGGGCAGAGCAAGAGCTATCCTCTCATGGAGGAGCTGTGCCGCCGCCATCAGGTGGTGCCGGTGTGCCCGGAACAGCTGGGCGGCCTGCCCACGCCCCGCGTGCCTGCCGAGCGGCAGGGCGACCGGGTGGTCACCAAGACCGGGGTTGACGTGACGGCGCAGTACCGCCGCGGGGCGGAAGAAGTGCTGCGTCTGGCACAGAAACTGGGCTGCACCGCGGCCGTGCTGAAAGAGCGCAGCCCCTCCTGCGGCAGCGGACAGATCTACGACGGCACCTTCACCGGCACGCTGACGGATGGCTTCGGCGCGGCGGCGCAGCTGCTGCGCGCCCACGGCATCCGTGTGATGGGCGAATCGGAACTGGCAGATTTTCTGGCCGAAAACTGATGCGGTTTTCAGCTGTGCGGAGGCGGGATTTTCATCCTGCCTCCGTTTTTTCGCGTCCAAAACGGGAGAAAAACGAAAAAACGGGAAAAGGTTGTACAGAACGTATGGTACAACTTGTACTTGGAACATATGAAAACTGCACAAAAACGGAGTGTAAAACTGTTGAAAACGGAGAAAATGCGAATTTCAATTGACACAAGCGAACAAAATTGATAAGATACTTCGCGGATGTTCCGAAAACGTTACCGGTAAGGTTTTCAGCAAATTTTACCAAAACAGGCGAAAGGCGACAGGAGGCGACGCGGTATGACCATCAAAGACATTGCACGGCTGTGCGGCGTCAGCATCAGCACCGTGTCCCGCGTGCTGAATAATCGGCCCGACGTCAGTGAGGAGAACCGCCGCCGCGTGCTGGCGGTGGTGCAGAGCACCAACTACATCCCCAACAACAGCGCCCGCGACCTGGTGAAGACCAAGTCCGACGCCATCGGTCTGGTGGTGCGCGGCGTTTCCAACCCCTTTTACACCCACATCATCCGCGCCATTGAAGAGAAGATCACCGCTGCCGGCTTCACCATGGTCATGCAGCAGATCGGCACCAGTGACGACGAGGTGAAGTGCGGCGCCATGATGGAGCGCGACAAGCGTCTGCGCGGCATCATTTTCCTGGGTGGACGCAGCGATTACAGTCCTGCCGAGCTGGCGGCCATCAATGTGCCCTTCGTGTGCTGCTCCTACGCCAATCACTACGGTACGCTGGCGGAAAACGCCTATTCCTCCGTGTCCATCGCCGACGAGGCCGAGGCCTTCCGCGCGGTGAAGGAGCTGTACGATAACGGCCACCGCCGCATCGCGGCCCTCATCTCCCGCAGCGATGACCACGCCATCAGCCAGCTGCGCTATCAGGGCTACGTCAAGGCCCTGCGCCAGCACGGCATCGAGCTGGATGAGGAGCTGGTCATCAGCGCCGGCACCTTCGACATCTACGATTCCTACCGCGCCGTGGAGCGTAAGCTCCGGGACGACGTTGACTTTACCGCCATCTTCTCTATCGCCGACAACATGGCCATCGGTGCCATGCGCGCCCTGCGCGAGGCGGGGAAGAAGATCCCCGGGGACTGCTCCGTTATCGCCATCGACGGTCTGGAGGTCAGCGAGTATATCGATCCCCCTCTGGCCACTCTGTGCCAGCCCATGGAAGAGATGGGACGGCGCAGCGTGGAGATCCTGCTGGAGCTCATCGAAGGCCGCGGCGAAAACCGGCAGGAGACCCTGCCCACTACTTACCGCACCGGCGCGTCCGTGCGCAGCATCTGATGTATTGGAACTCCCTCAGGGAGCGAAAATAAGAAAACAACAAATTTTAGAAGGAGTAAACACAATCATGAAGAAGTTTCTTGCAATGATCCTGGCCCTGGTCATGGCTCTGTCCCTGATCGCCTGCGGCGCCAAGGAAGATGAACCCTCCGTGTACTGGCTGAACTTCAAGCCCGAGGCTCACGAGGCCCTGCTGGACCTGGCCGAGATGTACAAAGCTGAGACCGGCGTTGAGGTCCAGATCGTCACCGCCGCTTCCGGCGAGTACGAGTCCACCCTGACCGCCGAGATGGACAAGGAGAACGCTCCCACCCTGTTCGTGGTGGGTAACGATGCCGCTGTCAAGAGCTGGGGCGACTACTGCTACGACCTGACCGGCACCTCCATCGCCAACGAGCTGAACACCGACGCTTACAATCTGTATGACGAGAGCGGCAAGCTGTGCTCCATCGGCTACTGCTATGAGTGCTACGGCATCATCGTCAACACCGAGCTGGTGGAGAAGGCCGGCTTCGCTGCTGACTACATCACCAACTTTGCTACCCTGAAGGAAGTTGCTGAGAAGATCACTGCCAACAAGGACACCCTGGGCTTCTCCGCTTTCGCTTCCGCCGGCATGGACGACGGTTCTTCCTGGCGTTTCACCGGCCACATGATCAACCTGGAGTACTTCTATGAGTCCGTGGATTCCCCCGCTGACTGGGAGAAGTGCCCCGCCGAGATCAAGGGTACCTACATGGACAACTTCAAGAACCTGTATGACCTGATGGTCACCAACTCCACCGTGGATCGCACCGCTCTGGCTGCCGGCGGTCTGGACGCTCAGGGCGAGTTCGCCAGCGGTAAGGCTGCTTTCTATCCTCAGGGCAGCTGGGAAGCTTCCGGTCTGGAAGGCAAGGGCATGGACATGAGCAAGCTGGCCATGATCCCCTACTACTGCGGTGTTGAGGGCGAGGAGAAGGCCGGCCTGAACTGCGGTACCGAGAACTGCTGGGCTGTCAACGCCAAGGCTTCCGAGGCTGACATCAAGGCTACCATCGACTTCATGACCTGGATGGTCACCGATCCCGAGGCTTCCGCTATCGCCGTCAAGGAGTTCAGCGTTATGCCTTACAAGCAGGCTGCTGCTTCCACCAACCCCTTCCTGGCCGATGCTAACGACTACGCCAACAACGGCTGCTACACCATGACCTGGGTCACCAACTTCCAGCCCAACGTCAACGAGTACCGTGGCGCTGCCGTGGCCGCTCTGAACGCCTACAACGCTGATCCCACCGACGCCAACTGGGCTCTGGTTGAGACCGCTTTCGTGGACGGCTGGGCCACCCAGTACAAGGCTGCCAACAACGGCTAATTGGAATCAAAACGGTTCTTACCGTACATGATTTACCCCGGCAATGGGACGGGCGCTTTGCGCCCGTCCCATGTGCCGCGTTTATGATACCGCGGTAAAATCTGGCTGCATGAGGCCGGTGCCGCGCAAAAAAGAAGAAAACTGATTGAAAAACGTAGAGAGAGGATGACACCGCAATGAAAAAGCAAAGAGACGCCGCTGCGGTCACCAGTCGTCTGATCAGCCGTCCGATCCGCCGTATGTTCCCCCTGTTCCTGCTTCCCATGGTGGCTTCGTTCGCGATTGGCTTCGTGTGGCCCTTTATCCACGGCATTTACCTGTCCTTCTGCCAGTTCCGCACCACCTCCGACGCTGAGTTTATCGGCTTTGGCAACTACCTCAAGGCGCTGCAGGACCAGACCTTTATGCACTCGTTCTGGTACACCGCCCTGTACGCCATCGTGTCGCTGGTGCTTATCAACGTGCTGGCCTTCACCGTGGCCTATGCCCTGACTCAGAAGATCCGCGGCGCCAATATTTTCCGCACCGTGTTCTTCATGCCCAACCTCATCGGCGGTATCGTCCTGGGCTACATCTGGTCCATGATCTTTGACGGTATTCTGGGCAAGTACGGCACCTCCATCGTGCTGAATTCCACCTACGGCTTCTGGGGTCTCATCATCCTGATGTGCTGGCAGCAGATCGGTTACATGATGATCATCTATATCGCAGGCCTGCAGGCCGTGCCCGAGGACATGCTGGAGGCCGCCCATATCGACGGCGCCACCAAGTGGCAGACGCTGTTCCATGTTACCATCCCCAACGTGATGCCCTCCATTACCATCTGCATGTTCCTGTCCCTGACCAACGGCTTCAAGCTGTTCGACCAGAATCTGGCTTTGACCGGCGGCCAGCCCTTTATCATCAATCCTGACGGCAGTACCCTCAAGACCACGGAAATGCTGGCTCTGAACATCTACAACACCTTCTATGGCCAGAACACCGCTGCCCGCGGCGTGGCGCAGGCCAAGGCCGTGCTGTTCTTCGTGCTGGTGGCAGGTCTGGGCCTGCTGCAGCTGACCAGCACCCGTAAAAAGGAGGTACAGCAGTAATGAAAAAGTCCAAGAATCTGGGCAGAACCATTGTGACTGCCATCCTCTCCGTTATTTCTGTGATCTACGTGCTGCCCGTGGTAGCCGTGGTGCTCAACTCCTTCAAGATCAACACCTTCGTCAAGACCGACACCTTTGCCTTCCCCAACGCCGAGAGCTTTGCCGGCTGGGATAACTTCATCACCGGTATGACGCTGGGCGGTACGTTCTGGACCAGCGTGTTCTACAGCCTGGTCATCACCGTCCTCTCCACCGCGCTGATCCTCCTCTTCACCTCCATGGCTGCATGGTACATCTCCCGTGTGGACAGCAGCTTCTGCCGCGCCGTGTACTTCCTGTGCGTGTTCTCCATGGTGGTGCCCTTCCAGATGGTCATGTTTACCCTGTCCAAGACCGCCGATAAGCTGGGCTTTGACACCCCCTGGACCATCCCCGTCATCTATCTGGGCTTCGGCGCAGGCCTGGCCGTGTTCATGTTCACGGGCTTCGTCAAGTCCGTGCCCCTGAGCATCGAAGAGGCCGCCGTCATCGACGGCTGCGGCCCCCTGCGCACCTTCTTCAGCGTGGTGGTGCCCATGCTCAAGCCCACCATGATCAGCGTGGGTATTCTGGAGATCATGTGGGTGTGGAACGACTACCTGCTGCCTTATCTGGTCCTGGATCGCACCAAGTATATGACCATTCCCATCCACATCCAGTACCTCAAGGGCAGCTACGGCACCGTGGACCTGGGCGCTACCATGGCCCTGATCCTGCTGAGCATCATCCCTGTCATCGTGTTCTATCTCTGCTGCCAGAAGCACATCATCAAGGGTGTGGCTGCCGGCGCTGTCAAGGGCTAAGCATACTGTTTTTCAGGGGGAGCACTGCTCCCCCTGCACCCCTTATCCACCCTCTGTGTTTTTGGAAAGAAGTATTTTTATGACCATGAAAAGAAGCAGCGGCATCCTCATGCCCGTTTCCTCCCTGCCGTCTCCTTACGGCATCGGCACCCTGGGCAAGGCCGCTTATGACTTTGCCGATTTCCTCCACGCAGCCGGCCAGAAGTACTGGCAGCTGCTGCCCATGGGCCCCACCAGCTACGGTGACTCCCCTTACCAGAGCTTTTCCACCTACGCCGGCAACCCCTACTTCATCGACCTGGACCTGCTGATCGCCGACGGTCTGCTGACCCAGGAGGAAGTGGACGCGCAGAACTGGGGCACGAACCCCCGCTATGTGGACTATGCCCAGATCTATGAAAGCCGCTTTGCCGTGCTGGCTCTGGCCAAGGCCCGCGGCTGGAAGCGCGACAGCGCAGAGCTCGCCCTCTTTATGGAGGGGAACAAGCGCTGGCTTCCCAACTACGCCCTCTTTATGGCCTGCAAGCGCCACTTCGGCATGAAGGCCTGGACCGAGTGGGAGGACGAGGCCATCCGCCTGCGCAAGCCGGAAGCTCTGGAGAAGTACAGAGCCCTGCTGCGCGAGGATATGGAGTTCTACACCTACCTGCAGTTCCTGTTTTTCAAACAGTGGGAGAAGCTGAAAGCTTACATCCACTCTCTGGATATTAAGATCATCGGCGACGTGCCCATCTATGTGGCGCTGGACAGCGCCGACGTGTGGGCCGAGCCCGAGTGGTTCCAGCTGGACAGCCGCAACGTGCCCACCGAGGTCTCCGGCGTGCCCCCCGACTATTTCAGCGAGGACGGCCAGCTGTGGGGCAACCCCCTCTACCGTTGGGACGCCATGACCGCCGACGGCTACGGCTGGTGGATCCGCCGCATCGACGGTGCGGGCAAGCTCTTTGACGTGATCCGCATCGACCACTTCCGCGGTCTGGAGAGCTACTGGGCCGTGCCCTACGGCGAGACCACTGCCAAGAACGGCAAGTGGGTCAAAGGCCCCGGCATGCACTTTGTCAGCGCCATTTCCGGCTGGTTCCCGGAGCTGGAGTTCATCGCCGAGGATCTGGGCTATCCCACCCCCGAGGTGGCGCAGCTGCTGCGGGATTCCCGCTGGCCCGGCATGAAGGTGCTGGTGTTCGCCTTTGACTCCCGCGAGTCCACGGCGTATCTTCCCCACAACTACAACGAGAACTGCATCTGCTATACCGGCACCCACGACAACACCCCCCTCAAGGAGTGGTATGACGAGGTAGCCAAGGCCGAAGACCGGAAGTTCGCCCGCAATTATCTGGGCATCAATCCCCGCGAGGGCTTCAACTGGGCCGTCATCCGCGGCGGTATGGGCTCTGTGGCCAAGCTGTTCGTGGCCCAGATGCAGGACTATCTGGAGCAGGGCAAGGGCCACCGCATCAACACCCCCGGCACCGCCAGCGGCAACTGGCAGTGGCGCATGCTGGAAGGCGAGGCAAGTGACAAGCTGGCAAAGCGCCTTTATGACCTGACGGTGATGTACGAGCGCACCGAACGGCCTGTAGTGAAGAAGGCGGAGGAGAAAGCTCCCGCCGCCAAGAAGGCTGAAAAGGCTGAATAAAGATAAAAATCCCCGATTCCGTGCGGAATCGGGGATTTTTTTGTTCAGGCATCATCCTCTTCGCCGTCCATAAAGAGTTCCTCGCTTTGCTGCTGCGCGTCGACCAGCAGTGCACGGGCCTGCCCGTAATTCTGCTGTTCCATAGCGGCCAGTGCGTCGGTAATGGCGTTGAAGAGCGTGTAATACATTTTTTGATACACGGTGACGTCCTCCTTAATTTGCTGAAAGTATTCTAATTTGTATTCGCTTAACGATTCTATATGCAGCATATCATATCGCATACAATAGTACAAGAGGTGAGATGATATGCCAGCATTTATTCCCAAACAGTACAAAAAAGAGCCCATCACCATCCGTGTCAGCATAGAGAAGCTGGCGGAAATCGATCAGCGCGCCGCCCAATATGACATGAGCCGCAGCGAGTTTATTAATCAGTGCATCGACTATGCCATGGAGCATATCGGTGAAGAAACCGAATAAAGATAAAAATCCCCGATTCCGTACGGAATCGGGGATTTTTTGTGCTTTCCAAAAACGGCAGGCAAAGCTGAGGGTTGTCCCAACGGGACAATTTGCTTAATAGGAGCCCATGTCGGCAGACTTGTCGCCGGCGGCGTTGGCGCCGAACTCGTAGTCGTTGCCGGGCAGGATGGCGTTGAGGATCACGCCGGCCAGAGCGGCGATGGCAAGACCGGTCAGGGTGATGGTAGCGTTGCCCACGGTAAAGCTGATGCCGCCGATGGAGCTGAAGCCGAGGCCGCAGACGAAGATGACGGCGGCGATGATCAGGTTGCGGGACTGGGTCAGATCCACGCGGTTTTCCACGATGTTGCGCACGCCCACGGCGGAGATCATACCGTAGAGGATGAAGCTGACGCCGCCCACGATGGCGGTGGGGATGGAGTTGACCAGAGCGTCAAACTTGGGGGAGAAGCTGAGGATGATGGCGTAGATGGCAGCCAGACGCACGACACGGGGATCGTAGACCTTGCTCAGGGCCAGCACGCCGGTGTTCTCGCCGTAGGTGGTGTTGGCGGGGCCGCCGAACATGCCGGCGATGGCGGTGGCCAGACCGTCGCCCATCAGGGTGCGGTGCAGACCGGGATCTTCGATGAAGTTACGGCCGGTGGTGGAGGAGATGGCGGACACGTCGCCGATGTGCTCCATCATGGCGGCGATGGCGATGGGTGCCATGACGAGGATGGTGGTGATGTCGAACTTGGCGATCACGATCTGCTGCAGGCCCAGGAACTGAGCGTCCTTCACGGCGGTAAAGTCCACCTGGTTGAAGACCAGGGCCACGATGTAGGAGCCCACCACGCCCAGCAGGATGGGGATGATCTTGATCATGCCCTTGCCGAAGATGTTGGCCACGATGATGATGGCGATGGCCACCAGAGCCAGAGGCCAGTTGGTGGCGGCGTTACTGACGGCAGAGCCGGACAGGTTCAGACCGATGAGGATGATGATGGGGCCGGTAACGATGGGGGGGAAGAAGCGCATGACCTTCTTGGCACCCACCAGCTTAAAGAGGAGTGCCAGCACCAGATAGAGGGCGCCGGCAACCACCACGCCGCCCAGGGCGTAGGGCAGCTTCTCTTCGCCGCTCATACCGGCGAACTTGCCGGCATCCAGCTTGGCAACGGCTTCAAAACCGCCCAGGAAGGCGAAGGAGGAGCCCAGGAAAGCGGGCACCTTCAGCTTGGTGCACAGGTGGAACAGCAGCGTGCCCAGACCTGCAAACAGCAGCGTGGTCTGGATGGACAGGGGCAGGCCGTAGCCGGACACCAGAATGGGCACCAGAACGGTGGCGCCGAACATGGCGAACAGGTGCTGCAGGCCCAGGATGAGCATGCGCGGCACGCCCAGTTCCCGTGCGTCGTAGATGGCCTCCTGGCCGAGGGTCTTTTTCATGTGATTTCCTCTCTTTCTCTTGTGATATATGGTGTATTTTTACGAATCAACAGCAAAAAAGAAACCGGCAGAAATGCCGGTTAAGAAACAGATACAGCGATAGCGGTGCCAAAAAGAGCACGGGAACCCATTTCGTAAGACACGGAAACCAGCATGCTCTTCGCCCCCTTCGCATTTTTCTCACTCATTATAATCGGGCGTGGGGCAAAAAACAAGAGGGGAGACGCCAAGAAACAGCAAAAATTTTCAATGTCTTCCTCAGAATTGCAAAAGGGCGGGAAAGGTTTACAAGCGGGGTGCTTTGTGGTAAAGTACGTATGATAAAAAGAGGAGAGGGGTGACACCGTGGAGCAGTATCGGCAGCAGATCGCGGCCTTTTTGGGGCAGGAGCGGGAAAACTGGCACGTATTTGACACGGTGGACTCCACCAATCTGGTGTGTAAGCGCATGGCTTTGGACGGCGCGCCTGACGGCACGGTGGTCATCGCCGATGAGCAGACGGCGGGCCGCGGCCGGCTGGGCCGCAGCTTTCAGTCGGCGCGGGGGCTGGGCCTCTATCTCTCCATCCTGTGGCGTCCGGAGACGCCGGTCGAAAAGTGGATGGCCCTGCCGGCGCTGGGCGCTGTGGCGGCTGTGCGGGCGGTGGTGCGTGTGTGCGGCGCACAGGCGCAGATCAAGTGGCCCAACGACCTGGTACTGCAGGGCAGAAAGATCGGCGGCATCCTGACCGAGTCGGTGTTGCTGGGCTGCGGTGCGGCGGTGGTGCTGGGCATCGGCATCAATGTGAGCCACCGCACGGAGGATTTTGAAGGTGAGGTGCGCGGCATGGCGGCCTCGCTGGAGACGGTGGCGGGGCAGAGCGTGTGTCGCGCCGCGTTGGCGGCTGCGCTGGTGGAAGAACTGGACGCCCTGCGCCGCGAGGCGCTGACGCAGCCGCAGCGATGGCTGGAAGAGTATCGTCGTCGGTGCCTGACCGTGGGCCGTGAGGTGCAGGTCATCACGCCTGACGCGGTGCGGCGCGCGGAAGCGCTGGCGGTGGACGAGACGTTCGGCCTGCAGGTGCGCTATGAGGATGGAAGTGTGGATACGGTCCGCGCCGGTGAGGTATCGGTGCGCGGCCTTTACGGTTATGTGTAAGGAGGAAACGACATGCGTGAATTGTGGGAGCTGTTCATTACGTTTGCCAAGGTGGGCGTGATGACCTTCGGCGGCGGCTACGCCATGCTGCCGATCTTGCAAAGAGAAGTGGTGGAGAACAAGGGCTGGGCCACCGACGAAGAACTGACGGACTACTTCGCCATCGGCCAGTGCACCCCCGGTATCATCGCCGTCAACACCGCCACCTTTATCGGTCAGAAGCAAAAGGGCGTCATCGGCGGTATTTTCACCACGCTGGGCGTGGTGTTCCCCTCCATCGTCATCATCACGCTGCTGGCCGGCGTTATTGAGGCCTTTTCTCACATCGTGTGGGTGCAGCACGCCTTCGGCGGCATCCGCGTGTGCGTGTGCGTGCTGATCTTCAACGCCGTGCTGAAGCTGTGGAAGAGCGCCGTGAAGGACGCGTGGGCGCTGGTGATCTTCCTGTGCGTGCTGGTGGCTTCGCTGCTGCTGGATCTCTCGCCTGTGGTATATGTGCTGTTCGCTGCCGTGGCGGGCATCCTCATCAAGACGCTGGAGGTGAAGAAGGCATGATCTACCTGCAGCTGTTTTTCGAGTTTTTCAAGACCGGCCTCTTCGCCGTAGGCGGCGGTATGGCTACCCTGCCCTTCCTCTACGACATGGCCGAGCGCACCGGCTGGTTTACGGCGGCGCAGATCGCCGATATGCTGGCGGTGTCCGAGTCCACCCCCGGTCCCATCGGCGTCAACATGGCCACCTATGTGGGCTTCGTCACCGGTGGTGTGCCGGGCGCTGTGGTTGCCTCGCTGGGTCTGGTGGTTCCGTCTTTGATCGTGATCATGATCGTGGCGGCGGTGCTCAAGAGCTTCCGCGACAACAAGTACGTCAATGCCGCCTTTTACGGCCTGCGTCCCGCCTCTACCGCCATGGTGGCCTCGGCCGGCATCACCGTGGCACTGTCCACCTTCGTTACCGGCAGTGTGGCGGCGCTGGGCGATCTGGTAACAGCCATCGACTGGAAGGGTGTGGCGCTGGCGGCGGTGCTGCTGGTGCTGACCCGATGGGTCAAGTGGACGAAAAAGCTCCACCCCATCGTGTTCATCGCCCTGAGCGCCGCGGTGGGCGTGCTGCTGAAGTTTTAAAGATGAAAAACACCGGAAAGCCAAGCTTTCCGGTGTTTTTTATGTTTTAATATCCGCGGATAAAGGCAGCGCCCAGCGCCAGCACCTCCCGGGTCCAGTAGCCGCCGCCCAGCATCCAGTGGGATGAGCAGCCCACAGCGCGGGCATCCAGACCCACCCGCGCGGCGAAGATGGAGGCGCGCAGCTGGTGGAAGTTGTCCGACACCACCGCAACGGTGGTGGATAGGCCCTTTTCCTCGATGATCCCGGCGGAGAAGGCCATGTTTTGCGCCGTGTTGACGGAGCGGTCTTCCATATAAATGCGGCCTGCGTCGATGCCCATAGCCACCAGTTCCTGCCGGATACAGGCGGCCTCGCTGATGTTTTCGCCGGTGCCCTTGCCGCCGGTGGCAATGCACACGGCGTTGGGATGGGCGGCGAGATATTCGTAGGCGGCGTCGATGCGCGCCTGCAGCATCACGCTGGGGCGATCGCCGCTGACCTGACAGCCCAGTACCACCACAGTGACCTCTTCGCCCTCTGCCGGCGGGTCATCGGCGGCCGTGCCGATCAGCACGCAGACAGCCAGCACACACACCACGGCCGCGGATAAAACGGCGGTGGCGGCGATAGCGGCGCGGCGCAGTTTTCCGGCAAAGAGACGGCGCACGGCGGCGGGGAACAGCAGCGCTGCGGCGCACAGCAGAAAAATGGCGGCGGGGTAGACCATGCCGATGTGCAGCACGCCCATGGTCAGGGGCAGCAGGAAATAGGCGGCGGCCAGCAGGCAAACCGCGGCCGCGGCGATGCGAAGAAACTTTTTCATCTCAGCCCTCGGCGATGTGGCCGGCGATGCGCTGGATGATCATGTCCAGCGCCACCACGTTGTGGCCGCCCTCCAGCACCACGATGTCGGCAAACTTGCGGCTGGGCTCCACAAACTGCTCGTGCATGGGTTTGACGGTGGTGAGATACTGCTGCACCACCGACTGCATGGAGCGGCCCCGCTCTTCCACGTCCCGCAGGGCGCGGCGCAGGATGCGCACGTCGGCGTCGGTTTCCACAAAGATCTTGATGTCCAGCAGATCCCGCAGGGCCTTGTCCACAAAGATGAGGATGCCCTCCACGATCACCACCTTGGTGGGCTGGATGGTCACCGTTTCGTCGGTGCGGTTGTGGTCGGAGTAGGAGTAGACGGGGCACTCCACCGCCTGTCCGGCCTTCAGGGCCTTGAGATGCTCGATCATCAGGTCGGTGTCAAAGGCATCGGGATGGTCGTAGTTCTGCAGGCACCGGATCTCGTAGGGCGCCTCCTGCCGCTTGTAGTAGTTGTCATGATGCACCACGCTGACGTCCGCGCCGAAGCGGCGGGCCAGATGGTCGGTCAGGGTGGTCTTGCCGGAGCCGGTGCCGCCGGCGATGCCGATAATGATGGTGTTCATGGTGAAAACCTCCATAGAATAAGCTGCTTCCATTATAAAAAGAGCGGCGCGGAAAAGCAAGCGCAACGGGGGGATAATGTAAAAAAAGGAAGAATTTCCGGGAATTGCAGTTGACGGGTAACATAAAAACAGGTATGATGATATCGGGAAAATTTCGCCGCTGCGGGCGGCGTTTTGCTATGAAGGCGTGATTTGCGCCGGATACCATGAGGAAAGGAACCGAATTATGAGCCTGTTGAAATGCCCCAAGTGTGAAGAGATGTTCTCTGATAGCTATAAAACCTGCCCCTTCTGTCTGGAGGATGAGGAGTTCTACAGCGGCAGAAAGCCCAAGAACCCCGGCCGCCGCGTGGAAAAGCAGAAGGCGCCCAGCATCCTCGGCCCCGCCATGGTTCTGGTGGTGCTGCTGCTGGCCGCATTTCTGATCTACACCTTCCTCGGCCCCACCATCGCCCAGTGGCTGAAGGGTGAGGACGAGCAGCCCGGCATCGAGCAGCCTGTGGGCGGCGACGAGGACAAGGACAACGAGGATCAGGACGGGGATAAGGACACGTCCGCCATCACGCTGGATCAGACCGCGCTGACGCTGGATAGCGGCAAGACCGCCCAGCTCACCGCCACCGGCGCGGAGAACATCAGCTGGAGCAGCAGCGATGAGGCTGTGGCCACCGTGGATGCAAGCGGTAAGGTCACCGCCGTGGGCGTCGGCAGCGCCACCATTACTGCCGCCAGCAAGGACGCCACCTCTGCCGCCTGCGTGGTCACGGTGAACGCGCCCAAGAAGGATCTGGAAGTGGTGACCGAATACGGCGCCAGCCTGTATTCTCCCAACAAGGCCTTCAGCGTGAATCGCGGCGGCAGTGTGGATCTGAAGGTGGACGGCACCGATTCCACCCCCACCTGGACCATGAGCAACACGAATGTGGCCACTGTCAGCAGCAGCGGCCTTGTCAAGGGTGTGAGCTCCGGCCGCACTACGCTGGTGGTGTCGGTGGACGGCCAAACCATTGAGATCACCGTCACGGTGAACTGACAACCAAAGACGCAAAAGCGGCGCTCTTTTGAGCGCCGCTTTTCTTGCTATGGGGAAAAGCTTGTGCTATAATATACAGTTATGAAGCTATAACTATGTGAAGGAGGAGGCCCATGACTGCCAAAGACTATCAGAGCCGCTCGCCGCTGCGCATTTTTATCTCCTATTTCAAGCCCCACTGGAAGCTCTTCGCGCTGGATATGGCCTGCGCGCTGGGCATCTCCCTCATTGACCTGGCCTTCCCGCTGGTGTCCCGCGCCGCCATGTATGAGTGGCTGCCGGACAAGGAGTACGGCACCTTCTTCGCCGTGATGGCGGCGGTGCTGCTGGTGTTCGTGCTGCGCGCGTTCCTCTATTACGTGGTGTTCTACTGGGGCCACACCTTCGGCATCCGGGTAGAGGCCGACATCCGCCGCGACCTCTTCCGCCACATGCAGGACATGGGCTTTGATTTCTACGACAAAAACCGCACCGGCCACCTGATGAGCCGCCTGACCACCGACCTTTTTGAGGTGACGGAGCTGGCCCACCACGGCCCGGAGGATATCTTCATCTCCGTGGTCACCATCGTGGGCGCGCTGATCGTCATGTTCCGCGTGCAGTGGCGTCTGGGCCTTGTGATGGTGGTGATCGTGCCCCTGTTTTTGCTGCTGATCGCCCGCAGCCGCGTCAGCATGAGCGTGGCCTCCAAGGAGTCCAAGGTGAAGACCGGCGCCATCAACACCGAGATCGAGTCCGGCCTGTCCGGCGTGCGCACCACCAAGGCATTTGCCAACGAGTCGGTGCAGCAGCAGCGCTTTGATGAAACCAACCAGGTCTTTAAGACGGCCAAGCGAAATTTCCACAAGGCCATGGGCCGCTTCCACGCCTCCATGGAGCTGTTTGTCACGGTGCTCTCCGCCTCGGTCATCACCGTGGGCGGCCTGCTCATCATGTCCGACAAGCTCAACTACATTGACCTCATCACCTTCAACCTGTATGTGGCCACCTTCATCTCCCCTGTGCGCAAGCTGGCCAACTTCGCCGAGGTGTTTTCCAACGGCTTTGCCGGTCTCAACCGCTTTGTGGAGCTGATGCGCACCGAGCCCACCATTCAGGATGCACCTGACGCGGTGGAGCTGCAGGCTGTGCGCGGCGAGATCCGCGTCGATGACGTCAGCTTTACCTATGCCGGCAGCGACGAGGTGCTGCACCATGTGGACCTGACGGTGCGGCCCGGTGAAACGGTGGCCATCGTGGGCCCCTCCGGCGGCGGCAAGAGCACGCTGTGCCAGCTGATCCCCCGTTTTTACGATGTTTCCGAGGGCAGCGTGTCCATCGACGGTGTGGACGTGCGGCAGGTGAGCCAGAGCTCCCTGCGCCGCAGCATCGGCGTGGTGCAGCAGGACGTGTTCCTCTTTGCCGACACCATCCGCGAGAACATCCGCTACGGACGACCCGACGCCACCGACGAGGAGGTGGCAGCTGCCGCCCGCCGCGCTGAGCTGTACGACGATATTCTGGCCATGCCCGACGGCTTTGACACCTACGTGGGCGAGCGGGGCACCCTGCTCTCCGGCGGACAGAAACAGCGCGTGGCCATCGCCCGCATCTTTTTGAAAGATCCCCCCATTCTCATTCTGGATGAGGCCACCTCCGCGCTGGACAGCGTGACGGAGGCCAGGATCCAGCACGCCTTCGACGAGCTGAGCCGCGGCCGCACCACCCTCATCATCGCCCACCGCCTGTCCACCATCCGCGCCGCCCACCGCATTCTGGTGATCCAGGACGGCCGCATTGCCGAGCAGGGCAGCCATGAGGAGCTGCTGGCGGTGAACGGCGCCTATGCAAGCCTCTACAACACCCAGAATCTGGAGAAGAACCATGGATAAGCGCACGGTGCTGGACCGCGCCGCCTCCTCCAATGAGGAGCGGCTGCTGCTGGGCCATGTGTGGGATCAGTACGACCGCTGCCGACTGAAGAATCTGCCTGCGGCCACCGCTTTTCTAAGTCCCCAGGAGCAGAGTGCCGCGCGGCGGCTGCTGAGCGCCATCGGCGCGCAGGAGGGCTTCCTCTTCTTCGGCGGCTACGAGGGCGCGGAGCGCTGCCGCCTGTGCTTCCTGCCCGACTGGGCGTGGGAGGCGGAGGAGGGCTGCGTGCGCCTGATCCGCTGCACATGGCACCAATCCGGCGAGGTGACCCACCGCGACCTGCTGGGCAGCCTCATGGGCATGGGCGTAACGCGCCAGAGCGTGGGCGACATTCTGGTGTCGCAGGAGAGCGCCGACGTACTGGTAACGGACGGCGTGGCGGACTACCTGCTGCAAAGCTGGGAGAGTGCCGGACGTGTCCATCTGCATACCGAGGAGGTTCCGCTGGAGCACATCCACATTCCGGTGGCCAAGACCAAAACCATCCGCGACACCGTGTCATCTCTGCGGCTGGACAGCGTGGTGTCCTCCGGCTTTTCCATCAGCCGCGGCAAGGCGGCGGAGGCCATCGAGGGCGGACGGGTGCAGCTGAACTGGGCTCCATGCCTCAAGAGCGCGGCGGAGGTGGCCCAGGGCGACACCATCAGCCTGCGGGGTCTGGGCAAGTGTACCGTGGATGAGGTAGGCAATCAAACGAAAAAAGGACGAATTTTTGTCAGTATCAAACGATATTTGTGAGGATAACGCTATGACGAGACTGGAACGCATCAATGAACTGGCCCGCAAGGCCAAGACCGTGGGCCTGACCGAAGAGGAGATCGCCGAGCGCGACGTGCTGCGCCGGGAATACGTGAACGCGGTGCTGGGCAACGTGCGCCAACAGCTGGACAACACCTACGTGGTGGACGAGCAGGGCAACAAGCGCAAGCTGGGTGAAAAGGGAGGCGAACAGGGCTGATGAGCTACCGTTACGAAGGAAACGGCAATTTCAGCACCGACGCCGAGCGCCGCGCCCAGTCGCAGCAGGCCCAGAAGAACCAGGCCAAGAAGACTCAGAGCGCCCCGAAGAAGGAGAGCACTTCGTCCTCCAAGCCCAGCAACAGCGACATGGGCAGCTGGATCTTCATTGCGGTGATGTTTGCCGTAGCGTGGCCCATCGGTCTCATTTTGCTGATCTCCAAGCTGACCGAGGACGGCAGATCCACCAAAAAGTCCGGCTCCAAAAAGAAGCAGACCAAGACCAAGAGCGGCGTCAAGTCCGCCGTATCCGGTGTGACCCGCAGCCCCAACGACAGCGCCGGCACCGCCCGCGTGCTGAAGATCGTGGGCATCGCGTTGGCCGCCATCGGCGCACTGGCGACGCTGGGCACGCTGAGCGATCTGCCCTATGCGCTGGAATACGGTTATCTGCTGTCACTGATGGAGGATCTGTTTGTTTCCGCCGGATTTCTGGCCGGCGGCGGTGCGCTGCTGTGGGGCAGCGGCCGGATGACGCGCCGTATGCGCCGCTTTGCCAAGTATCTGGCGGTGGCCGGTGACGCCCAGAGCGTGCCCATCGCCCGTCTGGCCGCGGCGGCGGAGGTGTCCGAGCGCCGTGTGGAGCGGGATCTGGAGATCATGATCGACAAGGGCATGTGGGGCGAGGGCGCCTATGTGGATCTGAGCGCCGATAAGCTGTTCCGCAGTGCCCAGGCAGGTGCCGAGCATTACCGCAGCAAGGAAGCGCCCGTGACGCCGCCGCAGGCCGCGCAGGGCTATTCCGGCATGCTGCGCCAGATCCGCGCCGCCAACGACCGCATCGCCGACCCCGTGCTCAGCGCCAAGATCGATCGGCTGGAGGAGATCGCCGGACGCATCTTCCGCCTCATCGAAAACGAGCCGGAAAAGAAGGCCAAGGCCAGCACCTTCCTCAACTATTACCTGCCCACCACCCAGAAGCTGCTGGACTCCTATGCCGAGTTTGAAGAGGCCGGCGTCAGCGGCGGCAACCTGTCCCAGGCCAAGCGCAAGATCGAGCAGACCATGGACAACATCGTGCTGGGCTTTGAGCGGCAGCTGGACGAGCTGTACCGTACCGACACGTTGGATATCGACAGCGACATCCGCGTCATGGAGACCATGCTGCGCCGCGATACGGCGCGGGTGGAGGACGACTTCCGTGTCCAGACCTCCGGCGGCTGCGCCGAGGACGATTTCGTGGCGCCCGACGAGGGCGGTGAGCCGGAGCGCCGCACGGTGTGCCGGGTGACCGTCACTTCCCTGCGTCCGGAGGAGGACCACAAGCTGGAAGTGGTGCAGGCCGTGCGCGAGGCCAACGGCAAGTCGCTGCGCCAGTGTCTGGACATGCTGCAGGAGCTGCCCTGCGTGGTGCTGGAAACGGAGGGTGACGACCCGTCCGCCGTACTGGCGCTGCAGCGGCGGCTGAAGGAGCTGGGCGCCAAAGCTACGGTGACGGTCAGCCATACCGATGGCGATGCGTGATCGCGCAGCAACCGAACAAAACAAAAGTGCAGGCTGCAGCCTGCACTTTTTGTTATATTTTAGCGAAACTTATGCCACATATCTTGACGTCAACTTGGGAAAACGTGTATATTGTAGTATCATACCGAAACACATGACCGAGGTGACCCTATGGCAGGAAAGATGACCAGCAGAAGACAGCAGGCCATGCAGATGCGCAGCCGCATCCAGAAAGCGGCGCTGGATCTGTTTGACAAGGAAGGCTTTGAAAATGTATCTGTGGAGCAGATCGCCCATGAGGTGGGCTGCTCTGTGGGCAATATTTACCACTACTTTAAGAGTAAGGACGAGCTGGCCCTGCAGGTGACGGACAACGTGGACCAGATCTATCTGGAGCTGGAGAAGGAGTATGCGGCCGACACCAAGTCCACCGCCTATGACAAGCTGCTGGATTTCGTCGGTCAGGCGCTGCACGCCAGCGCGGAGGAGGAAGTGCTGTACAAGGCCTTCATTCAGGGTCTGAAATACCCCGAGCAGGGCGCGCTGAAGGACAGCGACAAGCGCGTTTACCACCGCCTGCTGCGCCAGATGGTGGCGGCCTGTCAGGCCGAAGGCAGCATTTCCGCGGCGTACACCGTGGCCGAGGTGGTGGAGATGCTGGTGGCGCTGCACCGCGGCATGCTGTTTGAGTGGCGCATCTACGAGAGCGATTTCGATTTGGTGGGCCGCGGCCGGAAAATGGCGGCAGCGCTGCTGAAGGGTCTGAAATAAGAGCAAAGCGGACGTGAAAGGAATTTCACGTCCACTTTTTTGCGAAAAACAAAAAATATAGGGAAACTGTTGCATTTGTCCGTTTTTTAGGACAGAGCATCCGTTATACTGACCTCAATGAAACAAAAAAACCAAGGAGGTCAAGAAAATGGAACCTGTTTGTCTGTTATTTACCATCTGCGGCGCGGCCACGCTGGCCGGCGGCATCATGAAGGCTGTGGAGAAAATGGAGAAGTGAAAGAAAAGGGAGCCGGTACAGGCTCCCTCTCTTTATGCATTACTTCTTCAGCTCCAGCGTGCGATCGTAGGCGGCGATGACCGCCTCCATGGCCGCACTGCGGAAACCGCCCGCCTCCAGCGCGCGGACACCGGCAATGGTGGTACCGCCGGGGGAGCAGATGGAATCCTTGATGGCGCCGGGATGGGCGCCGGTTTCTTTGGCCAGCGCTGCCGTGCCCAGCAGCATCTGCTGGGCGTAGCGCATGGCCTTGTCGCGGGGCAGACCACAGGTCACGGCGCCGTCGGCCAGGGCTTCGAGGAACAGGCACGCAAAGGCGCCGCCGCAGCCGGCCACGGCGCTGCCGGCGTCGATGAGGTGCTCGTCCAGTTCCTCCAGCGCACCGGAGGCGGAGAGGATACGGAGGAATTCCTGCTTCTGCTGCACGGTGACATCGCTGCTGCAGGCGTAGAGGGTCAGGCCCTGACCCACGGCGCAGGCCACGTTGGGCATGATGCGGATCACCGGCAGCTGCAGGCCGGACATCTCGCGGATGGCGTTCACGCTCAGGCCGGCCGCCATGGTCACCAGCACGCAGGGGGTCTTGCGGGCCGCCAGCAGCAAGCGCAGGGAATCCAGCAGGCCCTGCATCATCTGGGGCTTGACCCCTAAGAAAATATAGTCGCACTCCACGGCGATGGAGTCGTTATCCGCCGCCACGGCACCCAGCTCCTCGGCAAGGGCCTGCGCCTTACCGGCGGTGCGGTTGGCAAGATAGATGCTGCCGGGGCTGACGGCTTTGGCTGCTGCCCGGGCCAGGGCACCGCCCATATGGCCGGTGCCGATGAATCCGATGGTCATTGCGTCATCTCCTTCCCATGTGTAGAGCTCGTCCTGTGCTTCCCAGACAGGCGCGGCCGGCGTCTGTGCCGGTGGGGCGTCTGTCTTGCTGCCCATCAGGTAGGTCGGGGTGGTGCCCAGCGCCCGGGCCAGCGCGGCGATCTTATCCCAGCGCATGCTGGCGATCATGCCCGTCTCCCATTTGCGCACGGTGCTCTTTTCCACGCCCACCACACGGGCGACCTGTTCCAACGTCAGCTTTTTCGCCTTTCGCAGCTCACGGATCCGCTGCGCCATTCCTTCCGACATGGTGTCGACCCCCTTTCGTTGGCCTTATGCTAACACATAAGTTTCCTTTTGGCAACAGATATTTATAAAAAAGTTTCCTAAAAGACAAAAAGGAAATTAGGTGACCTTGGAAAAATAAGATTGCTATTTTCGGGAAAACTTGCTATGATGCTTATATCAACACCAACCGAAAGGGGAACTTATCATGAATCTGAAAGGTACCAAAACCGAACAGAACCTGCGCGAGGCTTTTGCCGGCGAGACCCAGGCCCGCAGCAAGTATGACTATTTCGCATCCGTAGCCAAGAAGGCCGGCTATGAGCAGATCGCCGCCATCTTCCAGGAGACGGCCAACAACGAGAAGGAGCACGCCAAGCTGTGGTTCAAGGCGCTGGGCGCTCTGGGCACCACCGAGGAGAATCTGGCCAGCGCCGCTGCCGGTGAGAACTATGAGTGGACCGACATGTACGACCGCATGGCCCGTGACGCCGAGGAAGAGGGCTTCGTGGAGCTGGCCGCCAAGTTCCGCATGGTGGCTGCCATCGAAAAGACCCACGAGGAGCGCTATCGTAAGCTGCTGAGCAACGTGGAGATGCAGGCCGTGTTCGCCAAGGCTGAGGAGACCATGTGGGAGTGCCGCAACTGCGGCCATCTGGTCATGGGCAAGAAGGCCCCCCAGGTCTGCCCTGTGTGCGCCCATCCCCAGGCCTATTTCGAGGTCCGCAAGGAGAACTATTGATTTTAACTTCCCGCAGGGGCGGACAGCTGTCCGCCCCTGTATGCTACATATGAGGTGATAGAGAGATGAACACCCCTGCGCAGATCGCGGCCAACTATGTGGCCATCGGAAAAGGCAAGGCGGAGCTGCCGCTGGTGAAAATGCTGCTGCTGGCCGTTCTGGCCGGCGCCTTCATCGCCCTGGCCGGCGCCGCCGCCACTTTCGGCAACATCTATGTCAACAAGATCATGGGCGCTGCCATTTTCCCGGCAGGTCTCGCCATGGTGCTCATCGCCGGCAGCGAGCTGTTCACCGGCAACTGCCTGCTGGTGATCCCTCTGTTGGAAAAGGAGATCACGGCCATGCAGATGCTGCGCAATCTGGCGGCGGTGTATCTGGGCAATCTGGTGGGCGGCGTGCTGGTGTCCGCCTGCGCCGTCTACGGCGGCACCTTTGACGCCATCGCCGAAACGGTGGTGGCCACGGCGGCTGCCAAGTGCAACCTGACCTTCGCGGCCGGTTTCCTGCGGGGTATTCTGTGCAACGTGCTGGTGTGTCTGGGCGTGTGGATGGCCTTTGGTGCCAAGGACGTGACGGGCAAGATCGTGGGCCTCTTTTTCCCGGTCTTTGCCTTTGTCATCTGCGGCTATGAGCACTGCATCGCCAATATGTTCTACATACCGGCCGGTCTCATGGCGGCCGCTCGGGCCGGCATCGAGGCTGAGGGCCTGCATATTTTGGGCTTCCTGCGCAACCTGCTGCCTGTCACGTTGGGCAACATCGTCGGCGGCGCCGGACTGGGCGCCCTGTACTGGGCCATCTATCTGAGGAAAAATGAGACGGATCATTGACGAGATCGAGGCATTCGTGCCCCTTTGTGAGCAGGAGGAGAAGGACAAGGGCATCATGCTCCACTTCCTGCGCACCAATCCCGACGCGTGTCTGCGCAAGAACACCATGGCCCATATGACGGCCTCTTCGTGGGTTATCAGTCCCGACGGGCGCCATGTGGTGATGGTGTACCACAACATCTATAACTCCTGGTCCTGGACCGGCGGCCACGCCGACGGCGAGGAGGACCTGCTGGCGGTGGCCATCCGCGAGGCGCAGGAGGAGACGGGTCTTCAAAAGCTGCGTCCTGTGCTGGAGGGCCCCGTTTCGCTGGAGTGTCTGACGGTGGACGGCCACGAGAAGCGGGGCGAATACGTCCCCAGCCACCTGCATCTGAACGTGACGTATCTGCTGCGCGCGGAGGACGATGATCTCCACGAAAAGCCGGATGAGAACAGCGGTGTAGGCTGGTTTACCCCCGATGAGGCGCTGGCAGCTTCCACGGAGCCGTGGATGGTGGAGCGGGTGTACCGCAAGCTCAACCAGCGGGCGAAGAAGTATATGAAGTAACGAGGTTCCTATGTACCGACACGATCAGAACCACAGCCGACACATTTCGCTGCACGACTGCCGCGCAGAAAGGATGACGCTGGAAAACGGCGTGCTGTCACTGATCTTTCCCGACGGTATCTGGGTCACACCGGAGCACGAGGAGAACCCGACGCAAAATGTGGTGCGTACCGGCGAAGCGCAGGTGGACTTCACGATTCTGGATGAGGAGATCGACGGTATTACCGTCTATGTGTATCGCCGCGGCAGAAAGGGTAAAGTGTGGCGCGAGGAATGGGAAGCACAGAACTTTATCGACGCTGTGAACGAGGGCTCTTTTCAGTTGGAGTTTCTCTATGATTACCGGCAAAAGGGTGCGCCGTACCGGCTGTACCATTGTGTGGTGTGGTTCGAGCAAAGACCTTACTGTTATGAATGTGAGCTGTATTTGCATACGGAAAGCGCGGTCTATCGCTGGAACGAACTGCGTTGCGATCGGATATGGTGAAATAAAAAAGAGAGCCGCGTGTGCGGCTCTCTTTTTTTGTTACATAAACTGGCAGAAAAGCAAAGGCAGGAACATAGCGGGCATCATGTTCAAAAGCTTCAGCTTCGTCACGCCCAGCAGGTTGCCGCTGATGCCCAGAATCAGCAGGGAGCCCACGAAGGTGATCTCGTTGATGACCACCTCCGTCAGCAGGGGGGCCACCAGAGAGGCCAGCAGGGAGATGCCGCCTTCGATGACGAACACGCTGACGCCGGCAAAGGCCACGCCCACGCCCATGGTGGAGGCGAAGATGATGGAGCTGATGCCGTCGATGACGGACTTGGCGATGAGGATGGTGTGGTCATTTTTCAGACCGCTGTCCAGCGAGCCCATGATGGTCATGGCGCCCACGGCGAACACCAGCGTGCCGGTGACAAAGCCCTCGGTGATCTTGCCCTTGCCCTTGAATTTCTCCTGCAGCTTATCGCCCAGGCGGTTCACGGCGCGGTCGATATCCAGCGCCTCGCCGATGACCGTGCCGATGACGAGGGACAGGATGGGTACCAGAGGTTTGGTGCTGTTCATCAGGCCCGGTACGGCGATGCCGATGGTGATGAGGGCCACGGCGGACATGGTGGCGGCGCGGATGCGCTCGTTGAGGAATTTGCCGGCCACCAGACCCACCAGGGTGCCGGCCACCACGGTAATGAAGTTGACAAGTGCGCCTGTTAAGATCATGGCGTGTTACTCCTTTCGGGAAATGAGATCCTGCACCACGGCTCCGGCCATCATGAGTCCCGCGCAGGAGGGGACCCACGCCACGCTGGCCGGTACGCTGCGCCGCCCGGGAGGGGGCGCTTCCAGCGGCAATGTTTCGGCGGGCTCCTCGGGGCTGAACACCACCTTCAGGTGGTGGATATTTCGCGCGCGCAGCTCCTTGCGCATGACGCGGGCCAGCGGGCAGCCGGAGGTTTTGGAAATGTCGGTGATGCACAGGCGGCTGGGATCCAGCTTGTTGCCGGTGCCCAGGGCGCTGAGGATGGGGATGCCCCGTTTTTGTGCCTGCTCGATCAGGTCCAGCTTGCACGAGACCAGATCGATGGCGTCCACGATGTAGTCGTAGGGGGCGATGAAAAAGTCCTCGCGGTGCTGCGCGTCATAGGTGGCGCAGACGGGGTGGACGATGATGTCGGGATTGATGTCGCGGCAGCGCTGCGCCGCGGCCTCCGCCTTGGGAAGCCCCACGGTGGAGCTCAATGCGAAAAGCTGGCGGTTGATATTGGAGACGGACAGCGTGTCCTGATCGACCAGCGTCAGCTCTCCCACGCCGCTGCGGCACAGCGCCTCCACGGCGTAGCTGCCCACGCCGCCCAGACCGAACACCGCCACGTGGCTGCCGCGCAGCCTGTCCATGGCGTCAGAGCCCAGTATCATCTCTGTGCGGATAAAGCGCTCATTCATCAGGAATCTCCTTTGAAACGGATAAAAAAGGGCCGGCGCTTGGCGCCAGCCCTTTTGTTGCGTCAGTTCAGGCCGGATCAGCCCACGTATTTCATGCCGCTGTGCTCTTCGGCGGTCAGACCGTCCATCAGACCCTCGAACCATGCGTTGTAGTCATCGCTCATCTTGTGGTTGATGGCCAGCAGCTTCCAGTAAGGCTCGGAGAAGCCGTCGAAGTACATCACATGGTAACCGGTGTAGCCGGCGCCTTCCACGAAGACGATGCCGGTGTCACCCACCTGACGGCCGTCGGCGAAGCACCAGTCCTCAAACTCGGTGACCATCTGGCCCTTGTAGACGTCCTCGTACAGGCCGCCATTGGTGTTGGAGCCGCCGTCATCGCTCTTCTTGTTGGCCAGCTCGGCAAAGCTCTCGGCGGTCTTGGCACCGGACTGCCACTCCTTGAGGATGGCGTCGGCCTCGGCCTTTTCTGCGTCGATCAGATCCTGCAGCTTGTCCTTGTAGTCGTCAGCCTTGGTATCCAGCTTGGAATCATCCACCTTGCACAGGATGTGGCGGACGTTAACGGTCAGATACTCCTCGCGGCTGCGATCACGGAAGCCCAGCACGTAGAAGTCGGTGCCGTTCTCGATCTGGGTCTTGTCGCCGGCCACGCGGCCATCGGCAAACAGCCACTCCTGCAGCACGCCGCCGCTGTTGGTGCCGGCATCCACAGAGACATGGTTGGCCATGTCGTAATCCTTGGCGATGGTCTCCAGATCCTCACCGGCCTGATAGCGGGCCATAGCGGCCTTGGCAGCAGCCTCAGCGGCGGCCTTGGCGGCAGCCTTGGCCTCGTCGGTGGGCTCCACGGTCTTGCCGTCAGCGTCCTTGGTGGACTCGGCCTCACCGTCAAAGATGACATACTCGTAAGAGACGATATCGATGTACTCGGAGTTCTCAGCGTAGTACTTGTCGATCTCGGCGTCAGTATAGTCCAGACCGTCGATGTACTCCTGCTGGAAAGCGGAGGTCAGCGTGGCGTCGGTGAGCAGCTTTTCAAAGGTGCTGGTGGTCATGCTGGCGCCGTAAATGCTCTTGAGGTAGGCGTTGGTGCTGACACCGGACTGCTTGGCATAGCTGGCCAGCTGCTCCATGGTGTCGGCAAGGGCGGCTTTGGCCTCGTCGCTCAGCTTGTAGCCGGCTTCGTTGGCGCCCTTGAGGAGGGCGGTCTGCTGGACCAGGCTGTCCTTGGTCAGGCCGACGAAGTAGTCGTGCCAGCTCAGCTCCTCATCCTCTTCCAGCGTGATGCCCAGGATCATGGTGTCCAGATCGCTGAGGTTCTGCTGCTGCAGAGGCAGGGAGGTGTTCAGGGAGAACAGGCTGGCGTAGTCGCTGCTCAGCACGCTGTTGACAGCGTTGCGGTAGTAGTAATCCACTTCGGCGGCGGAGTACTTCTCATTGCCCACGCTGATGGCGGTGCTGCCGCGCTGGATGATGTTGGAGTTCCACACCAGCAGGGCTGCGGCTACCAGCACGAAGGCGGCGGCGATACCGCCGTACAGAATGTTGGTGCGGCGCTGCTGCTTACGCTCTTCAGCGGCACGGATCTCCTTGATGTCGGGAACGCCCTGTGCGGCCAGTTCCTGACGGATCTTCTTTTCTCTAGATGCGCTCATGTTGTTGTCAATCCTCTCAAAAACAGGTAGTAACTACCCTTGTTCACAAAGTTACCAAGCTATTATACAGGAATTTATCCTGCTTCGCAAGGGGGAATCTGCATTTATGTTAGTTCGCTTGCCTGAAATGAAGCTGAAAAACAGGGAAATGCGCAGAAAAGAGCCGATCCGGAGGTTCCGGACCGGCTCATCAGCCGTAAGGCTTCCTGTCCCGCTTGGCCGTGCGGACCATGTTATAACCTGCACCATCCTGGCAGGTGGGTTGTCTCCAGCTTGCTTTACTGCTTCCAACATCCAGCCGCATACGGCAGCCGGGAGGCCTGCAAACCACATACTGATCCGACATCCCCTATAACGAAATGTGAGGATAAAAAAGGCCCGACACGCACCGCGCAGGACATCACCCGTGGGTGAATATCAAAAAAGGCAGCAGCCTTTTTTGAGCTTTTTTGCAGCGCGCTGCTGTGTACTCGCTTTGCTCGCACACTTGCGCGCTGAGAAGTGTTTTCCGGCGCGCACATGTCGCTTCGGAAAACGGATTTGACTCTATTTCGCCGTTTCACGGCGAAACTCTGCGAGGCTTTTGACCGCGCAGGACATCACCCGTGGGTGACTACGTTGATTATACCAGACGCGGCGGGGAAAGAAAAGTCTAAATTGGGGCGGCGGGGCAGGAAAATTATTCCTCGTCCTCCATCAGCTGCTCCATAAACAGATCGTACACCTTCTCGGCTTCCTCTTCGCTGTCCAGCGTGGAGAGCAGCTCCTCGCCGTCCACCATCACGGACTTGAGGATCACCATGCCATATTCGTCGGAATCCTCGTCAGCGCCCTCTTCCACCACGGGGAAGAAAGCCATGTAGGTCTGGCCGTTCAGCTCCAGCGCGTCCACATATTCCAGATCAATGTTGTTGCCCTCGTCATCGGTCAGGGTGATGAAATTGGGGCCGAATTCGTTGTTCATCGTATTACCTCCTGCAGTAAGGGTTTGTTCCTCTGCACTATACCGAATTTACACGCAAAAAGCAAGGGGGCGAAGGTGCTCTTTTTCAAAAAATCATCCGAAAAGCGGGATAATTTACAGCTGATTCACATGATTGCGGCAAAAATGGGGCATAATGGAAAGAAAAAGTGTGACTTTTGCCGCTTGACACATATGATACAATAGTTTTTATACTGGAATCGGTATGCAGATAGCTCAGCGGCCCGGAAGGGCGCTGAAAAAATACACACAGAAAGGAAGGTGCCCTGTCGTGAAAGAAAGCTTCGGCAAGAAAATGAAGGATATGGCCAGCCATGTGCAGCAGAGCGCCAGTGATAAACTGAAAAAGAAGGAGCCGGGCCAGAAGCGTCCCAAGGCGGAAAAGAAGCCGCTGGGCCGCCGCATCGGCATCGTCATCGGCACGCTGTGCCTGGTGGGCGTGCTGACGGCCGCCATGTTCGTGGGTATTTTCATGATCTACGTCAACACGGCGCTCAAGGGCCACGTGGAAGTGGACCTGACCGAGTACACGCAGGAGGTGTCCACGGAGCTGTACTACAAGGATCCGTCCACGGGTGAGTGGGTCATGTACCAGACCCTGTTCGCCAACCAGAACCGCATCTGGATCGAGAGTGAGGATATCCCCCAGGACCTGAAGGATGCCACCGTCGCTATCGAGGACAAGCGCTTTGAAGAGCACGGAGGCGTGGACTGGAAGGGCACGCTGCGCGGCGTGGTGTACACCATCACCGGCAAGGATGTGCAGGGCGGTTCCACCATCACCCAGCAGCTCATCAAGAACATCACCGGCAACAACGAAAACAGCGTTAAGCGCAAGGTGACGGAGATCTACCGCGCGCTGGCTCTGGAAAAAGAGGGCTACACCAAGGACGAGATCCTGACCATCTACCTCAACACCATTTATCTGGGCAACCAGTGCTACGGTGTGCAGACGGCGGCAGACAAGTACTTCGGCAAGGAGGCCAGCGAGCTGACTCTGGCCGAGTGCGCCAGCCTCATCAGCATCACCAATAACCCCTCCATGTATGATCCCCTGCGCGCCGACTGGTGCCGCGAGAAGAACCGCGAGCGTCAGCTGCACGTGCTGAACAACATGCTGGAGCAGCAGAAGATCACCCAGGCTGAGTATGACGCTGCCGTTGCCGAGGAGATCGTGTTCACCAACGGCTGGACCTGCTTTGGCAATCAGGTGATCCCTCCCGATTCCGGCGACAAGGATGAGGTGGTCTCCACTGCCAACAACTCCTACTTCACCGACGCGGTCATCAGTGATGTGGCCAAGGCTCTGGTGGAGTATTACGGCATCGAGAACGATCTGGCCGACGCCAACGGCTATGTGCGCACCGCTTATGAGAAGGCGGTGGCCATGGTGTACGGCAAGGGTCTGAAGATCTACACCACCCAGAACCCCGTTTATCAGGAAAAGGCGGAGGACATTTTCGAGAACACCAGCTACACCAAGTATACCGATAAGAACGGTGAGCCTCTGCAGGCGGCCATCACGCTGATGGATCCCTACACCGGCGACATTCTGGCCATGGTGGGCGGCACCGGCGCCAAGAAGTATGACCGCGGCTGGAACTGGGCCACCGAGGTGCGTCAGTGCGGATCGGCCATCAAGCCCATCTCCACCTATGCTCCCGCGCTGGATAACGGCACCATCACCGCAGCCTCGGCGCTGGAGGACTATCCCATCTATCTGCATTCCTACGGCGCATGGCCCCGCAACTCCTACGGCAACTATAAGGGCATGACCTCCGTGCAGGAGGCTGTGAGAGTATCCTCCAACGCCACCGCCGTGAAGCTCAACCAGCTGTACGGTACGGCTGCATCCTACAACTTCATGGTGGAAAAGCTGGGCTTCACCACCCTGACCCGCACCGACTCCGAGCAGGTGGGCAACATGGCTCTGGGCGGCCTGCACGTGGGCGTTACCACTGAGGAGATGGCCGCAGCCTTCAGCGCCTTTGTCAATGAGGGCATCTACACCGAACCGCGCACCTTTGAGCGCGTGGAGCTCAACGACGGCACGCTGCTGATCGAAAACAACAACGAGCAGCGCGTGGCCATGAAGGAGACCACCGCCTATCTGATGCGCGAGATGCTGGAAGAGGTCGTGTCCAGCGGTACCGGCACCATGGCCGACTTCTCCGGCCAGTATACCGCCGGTAAGACCGGTACCACCGACGCCAACCGCGACCGTTACTTCGTGGGCTTTACCCCCTACTACTGCGCCGCTGTCTGGTGCGGTTATAAGTCCAACGCCGTCATCAACGTGGGCGGCAACCCGGCAGCCGTGCTGTGGAGCCAGGTGATGAAATCCGTGCATGAGGGTCTGAGCCGCAAGAGCTTTGCCGGCGCACCCTCCTCCGACATGACGGAAGTGGCTGTCTGCGCTGACAGCGGTCTGCTGGCCACCGAGGCCTGCACCCACGACCTGCGCGGCGACCGCACCCGTACGGTGAAGGTGGCGGAGGACACGGCGCCCAAGGAGAGCTGCAATATGCACGTTATGGTGCAGTACTGCACCGAGGGTAAGCATGTTGCCACCGAATTCTGTCCTGCTGAGCACAAGGACGAGAACGGCAACACCGTGCCCAACGTGGTGAGCGTGTCGCTGCTGAACTATGAGCGTCTTCTGGTGACCAAGAACGGCCCCTATGATCCCGAGGTCGATCCGCTGCAGGAGTCTGTGGTGAAGGCGGCTGACCATGATTATCTGCTGTCCACAGCCAGTGTGGGCGAGCTATGCCCCGTGCACACCGAGCCTGTTATTATCATCCCGCCCATCATCGACCCGGATAACCCCCTGTTCCCCGGCATCGGCGGTGAAGGCGGTGAAGGCGGTGAAGGCGAGGGCTCCGGCGAAGGCGGCGAAGGTTCCGGCGAAGGCGAAGGAACCGGCACCGGTACCGGCAGCATTCTGGATCAATGGCTCAATCGCTTCGGTTGATTCCCTGCCCCCAAACAAGATAGAAAAGACCCCGACACAGCTGTGTCGGGGTCTTTTTGTTGTGTTCAGCGGCGGCTCTCTTCAAATGCCTGCAAAAAGTCCACCAGAGCCTCCACGCCCTCCCGGGGCATGGCGTTGTAGATGGAGGCCCGCAGGCCGCCCACGCTCTTGTGGCCCTTGAGGTTGTCAAAGCCGGCGGCCTTGGCGGCGGCCACCACTTCGGCGTCCAGCTCCTTACTGCCGGTGACGAAGGGGACGTTCATCACGCTGCGGTCGGCGGGCGTAACGGCGGCGCGGAAAAGGGAGGAGCTGTCCAGGAAGTCGTAGAGCACCTTGGCCTTTTCGGCGTTGCGCTGCGCCATGGCCTCCAGACCGCCCTGCTCCATGAGGTAGCGGAACACCTTGCCGCAGCAGTAGATGGCCCAGCAGTTGGGGGTGTTGTACATGGAGCCGTTGTCGGCGTGGACCTTGTAGCTCATGTAGGTAGGCACGAAGGAGGGCAAATCGTCGCGCAGCAGATCCTCGCGGATGATGACCACGGCCATGCCGGCGGGGCCCACGTTCTTCTGCACGCCGGCCCAGATCAGGCCGTAGCGGCTCACGTCGCAGGGGCGGGAGAGGAACATGGAGGACTGGTCGGACACCAGAATGTGACCTTTCGTGTCGGGCAGGGTGTTCCAGGTGACGCCGTGGATGGTCTCATTCTCGCAGATGTAGACGTAGTCGCAGTCTTCGGGAATGGGAAGGTCGCGGCAGTCGGGGATGTAGGAGAAGTTTTTGTCGGCGGAGGAGGCGGGAATGATGACCTCGCCGTACTTCTTCGCCTCGGCGATGGCCTTTTTGGACCAGGCGCCGGTCTCGATGTAGCAGGCCTTGCCGTTCTTCATCAGGTTCATGGCCACCATGGCAAACTGCACCGTGCCGCCGCCCTGAATGAAGAGCACCTTGTAGTTGTCGGGGATGTGCATCAGCGCGCGCAGGTCGGCCTCCGCCTCGTCGGCGATCTGCTGGAAGACCTTGGAGCGGTGGCTCATCTCCATGACGCACATGCCGCTGCCGCGGTAGTTCATCATCTCGTCGCGGATCTCCTCCAGCACGGCCTCGGGCATCATGGCCGGGCCTGCGGAGAAATTATAGGAACGCTCGTATTTCATGGGAATCTCTCCTTTGGGGTCGTATTGCAACACGCTTACTATACAACAAATGGCGGCGCCTTGCAATGGGCAAAGGGGAGCGGAGAAGAGAAAAATTGTAGAAAAATTAACACATCCTGAACAGCGACCTGTCGATTGACAACGAAATAGGAACATGTTACCTTTATCATGAGGGATTAAGGGCAATCGGAAAGGAAGTGCTCTTTATGGAACAATGGAAGGAGCGTATCGTCTACCGGCTGCGGCGCATGTGGCTGTACGCGGCGACGCTTGTGAAATGGATCGCGGTGGGCGTGCTGATCGGCGCCGTGGGCGGCGTAGTGGGTACACTGTTCCACATGGGCGTGGATCAGGCCACCGAGCTGCGATGGGAGCATCCCTGGATCCTGTACCTGCTGCCGGTGGGCGGCCTAGTTATTACGGCTATCTACCGTGTGACCCGCACGGAGGGCAAGGGTACCAACGATATCATTCGCTCGGTTCATTTCGGCTCCCATATTCCTATTTTGCTGGTGCCAGTGATCTTTGTGTCCACCGTTATTACCCACCTGTGCGGCGGCAGTGCCGGCCGTGAGGGTGCGGCGCTGCAGATCGGCGGCGGCATCGGCTACAAAACCGGCACGCTGCTGCATCTGCATGAGAAGGATCTGCCGCTTGCCACCATGTGCGGCATGAGTGGCGTGTTTGCCGCCCTGTTCGGCACACCGCTGACGGCGATGCTCTTTGCGCTGGAGGTCATCAGCGTAGGCGTGCTGTACTATGCAGGCCTCATCCCCTGTCTGGCGGCGGCACTGACGGGTTACCGCGTGTCTGTGCTGCTGGGCGTGCCGCCCACCCGCTTCTCCATCCCTGCGGTGGAGATGGAACTGGGCGTAACGGTGCAGGTAGCCGTGCTGGCGGTGCTGTGCGCTGTGGTCAGCATCCTGCTGTGCCGTACCCTGCACTGGACGGAGCACGCGATGGAGCATGTGCTGGGCAATGTGTGGCTGCGCTCGGCTGTGGGCGGCGCGGCGCTGATCGGACTGACGCTGCTGTTGGGCACCGACTATAACGGCGCCGGCATGGACGTGATCACGGCGGCGCTGGGCGGTCAGGCCAAGGGCTTTGCGTGGCTGTGGAAGATCCTGTTCACCGCCATCACCATCGGCTGCGGCTTCAAGGGCGGCGAGGTGGTGCCCTCGTTCTTCATCGGCGCCACCTTCGGCTGTGTGGCCGGCAGTCTGCTGGGCATGCCGGTGCCGCTGGCGGCAGCTGTGGGCCTCATCTGCGTGTTCTGCGGCGCGGTGAACTGCCCGCTGGCCTCCATGATGCTGAGCGTGGAGCTGTTCGGTGCCGACAACCTGATCTATTTTGCCGTTGCCTGCGCCATCGGCTATCTGATCTCCGGCTACAGCGGTCTTTACAAGAGCCAGCGCATCGTCTATTCCAAGATGCGGGCCGAGTTCATCAACGTCAACGCCAAATAAATACCGAAGGCGGAAGGGTTTTGCCCTTCCGCCTTTTGCCGTCTGCGATTGACGGAACGGGGGATTTGTTGTACAATCGAAAGGAATAAACCCACTTGCGGTATTTGCACAGTTTGAAGGAGGATGCGAACCATGAAAAAGAGAATGCTGCGTATCGTGACTGCGCTGCTGGCGCTGGTGCTGGTGCTGGGCCTGACGGCCTGCGGCGGAAAGGGCGTCAAGGTGCCCAGTGAGTATAAGGACTATGTCAGTCCCTGGGAGCTGAACGTGGCGGAAAGCGCCAAGGCCGACGGCAAGATGCACTACTACTTCATGTCTGCCGAGGGCTATATGGTCAACCCCGGCGGCCAGTCCTCCACCAAGTGGGGTGACAGCTGCCTGATCGTGTTCCCCGATGGCCAGACTATGCTCATTGACGCCGGTATGGCCGGCCATGCCCCCATTCTGACGCTGAATCTGCAGCGCATGGGCATCGAGAAGCTGGACTACTTCGTCCTCAGCCATCCCCACGATGACCACGGCTACGGCGCCGTGCGTGACGGCGGCATCCTGCACAACTTCCCCGTGGGTCAGGTGTACTACAGCGGCGTGCTCAACGGCGACTGGAGCAACCCCAACATCCTCACGGAGCTGTGCAAGACCAAGGGCTATCCCTGCGACATCCTCAAGCGCGGCGACAAGCTGACGGTGGGCGAGGTGAGCATCGAGGTGCTGGGCCCCGACCCCGCCATGATCGGCAGCACCATCGTGGACAACGTGACAAACGTGAACAACTCCTCGCTGGTGATGCGCTTTGACTACGGCGAGCACAGCTCCCTCTTCACCGGCGACGTCTACAAGACGGCCGAGCGCGAGCTGGTGAATTATGACCGCGCCAAGCTGGATGTGGACCTGCTGAAGCTGCCCCATCACGGCGGCGACACCTCCAATGACAGCCCCTTCATCTACGCGGTGACGGCCGAGCTGGCCGTGGCTACCGGTTTTGACCCTGTGGACATCGCCGTGTTCAACCGCTACAAGGGCACCAAGACCACCATTCTGATGGACAGCGAGGACGGTTATGTCCACGTCAGCTCCGGTAAGGACGGCGTGCTGGCCTACGAGACCAGCCGCGAGCGCTCGGAAAAGAGCGCCTTCGGCCAGCTGAGCAAGGGCTGATCCGTTCGAATACATAAAAAAATGTCCTCCCCGTTTCGGGAGGACATTTTTGCAGCGCGTCAAAGTCTCACAGAGTTTCGCCGCCTGCGGCGAAAGAAAACCAAATCCGTTTTTTCTACCGACATGCGCGGGAGAAAAAACACTTCTCAGCGCACAAGTGTGCGAGCGTAAGCGAGTGCACAGCAGGGCGCTGCAGGAAGTCACAAAAAAGGCTGGGCCTTTTTTGTGATCTTAAAAAATGTCCTCCCCGTGTGGGGAGGACATTTTTTTATTTGGTTTGGCTTACGCCGGCAGTTTTCTCAGAACTGCTCCTTGCCCTTGCGGGAGAGCAGCACCAGAGCGGCAGCGGCGGTCAGAGCCATCAGGCTCAGCCACAGGCCCATCTGGAAGTTGTCGCCGGTCTGAGGAGCGGCGGCGGTGCAGACGATGTCGGCGCGGTCGCGGATGCGGATGCGGGGGAAGGGACCCTCGGGGGCGTTGAAGGTGTCATCGTAAGAGGAGATACCGGTCACGGTGATCTTGCAGCCCTTCTCCAGGTTCTTCACGTCCTCGTCGGTGGTGATGTAACCGTCGATGAACACGCGGACAGTGTCACCGTTGGCGTCCTTGACCATGATGGTCTGGACAAGACCGTTGGCCAGCTCAAAGCTCTCCACGGTGCCCTTGACGGTGATCAGCTGGCCGATGACGGACAGGTCGTTGACCTGCTTGGCGGTGACTTCCTTGGGCTCCACGGTGCCTTCGCCGATCAGCTCGATCTCGGTGACCTGCAGCTCCATCTCGCCCTGATAGAACTCGGTGGTGCCGGTGACGCGGACCTTATCGCCGACCTTGAAGTTGCCGGCCACGGGGAAGCAGCAGATGCCGCCGGTGGCGTCCTGCACGTAGATGCAGTCAAAGAAGGCGGTGTCCTTGTCATAGCCGGAGGCGTTGGAAGTGACGATGCCCTCGATGGTGTACTTGTAGCCGGGTTCGGTCTGAGCCTGCACCTCGGCAATGTCGGTGACGGTGACGGGGTTGATGTAGGCCAGCAGGTTCTCGCAGATCTTGTAGTTGGAGTAGTTCTTCTCAGCGCCGCTGTCCTCGATGGTGGCCTGCACCTCGAAGTTGGACAGGAAGGCAGCACCGGCCACCACGATCAGGCCCTGACCGGGCAGCTGCTCGGTGGCCATGACCATCAGGTTCTGGGTGTCGCCCACGGCATACTTCTGGGTGGAACCCAGACCGCCGAAGCTATCCTTGTCGTCGTCTGCGGAGTAGGTGGTCTCAAAGCCGTACACAGCGGGCGTCACAGTGCCGGGAACGGTGGCGGTGGGCTTGCCCTGTGCATCCACCACGTAGATGGAGGCGCCGCCGTACTGGCTGTACAGCTCGGTGTACATGTTGTCATAGGGGTGCTCAGCGTCGTATTCCACGCCGTCGAGCAGGAAGTTGTCAAAGTCGTACACGCTCAGGTACAGACGCTGGGCCTGACCGCCGTTGTGGCTGTCGTCCTTGGTCTCGTCGTCGGAGATGCGCAGGCTGGAGCCCAGAGCGGCCAGCACCTTGTTCTGCTGAGCGGCCATGTGGTCCTCGGCGGGGAAGGCGGCGTAGCTCTCGTAGAAGTCGCCCCAGCCGGTGAGGATCAGGGTGCCGCCTGCGGCGTTGAAGGCCTTCAGCGCGGCGATCTCAGCGTCGGAGTAGGTGGCGTAAGGATCGCGCAGAGCGGTGCCGTTGCGGCGGGAAGGAGCCGTCAGGATGATGGCCTTGAACTTCTCGTTGGCGCAGGCGGCGATCAGCTCATCGCCGGTGTTCAGCTGCACGGTGCGCACGCTGTACTCGGCGGCCAGCTGGCTGAAGTTGCCCATGTTGTCCTTATAGTTGCCGGCCACATACTCGTTGTAGTGGGAGGCGTCGATGCCGATGTACACCAGCTTGGAGGCGTCCTGAACATCCAGAGTCACGTCCATGGTGAAGGTGTACTCCTTGCCGTCCTGCTCCACCACGGCGGTCACGGTGACCTTGGTGACCTTGGCGGCAGTGGGGGTGTACTTGAACTCCACGGCGGCGGTGCCGGAAGCGGGGATGGTGTAGCCCTTGGTGTCGGTGCCAACCACCTTGCCGCCGTCGACGGTGTAGGTCAGGCTCTTGACGGTGGCGGCAGCGGACTCGGAGTTAAAGAGGGTGGTGGTGATGGTGACTTCCTCGTCGGTGACGGGGGTGGCGGTGCCGCATTCCACGCCGGAGATGCCCAGCTTCAGCATCTCACCCACCCACACGGGAGCGGTCACGGCCAGATCGCCGTCGCCCTCGGTGACGCGGATATAGTAGTAGCTGTAGTCGGGATCCAGAGTGACGGACAGAGTGCCGTCAGCCAGATCTGCGGGGTCATCCCAGGTGTAGGCCACCTTGCCGGAGTTGACGATCAGCTCCACTTTGCTGATGGAGTCGGCGGTGTCGGGATCGTAGACCACGACTTCCACATCCAGCTTCTCGGGCACTTCCTCAATGATGGAGCCCAGCAGCAGGCCGTTGACGCTGTAGCCGATCTCCAGGTTCTTGTCCTCGGTGGAGTACATGCGCATGTCGCGGATGGCCTGATAGATGCCTTCCTCGCTGAAGTCGTCGGTCAGGATGACGTCACGGGCGTCGTTGGCGTTGCCCCACTTGCCCTTGTGGTTATCCTGGTTGTTGGTGGGAGCCACGTGCCAGCCCTTGTCCAGAGCCATGGTGTAGTACTCATAGCTGGGGAAGTAGCCGCCTGCGCCCACCTGGCCTTCGCCGTTACCGACCTCCACCAGCTGGATGCGGGTGTCCACCAGAGCATCCCAGTAGGCAAAATCGGTGAAGGTGCCGAAGGTGGAGCCGGGGTGGTTGAACTGGCTGATGGAACCGGCGCCGGCGCTCTGGCTCAGCAGAGCGTAGTAGGCCTTCATACCGGCGTCAGAGGTCTTGTTGTTCAGAGTGGTGTTGTTGCGCGAGACAATACCGGGGGTGTTGAAGGTGTTGATGTGGCCGGGGCCGCCGGACCAGGTCATCTCAAAGCCGCCGATGGCGATCACATCGCCCTGGCTGTTGTTGAACTTGGCGATGGTGTCCTTGTACTGGCTCCACAGCTTCTGGCTGTCGGCAGTGGCCAGGGACATGTCGTACAGGGCGCCCTCGGGGTTGGCGGCGCCGGAAGCGTCAAAGTAGTTGGAGTGGTCGGTGAAGGCCACGAAGTCCACGTTGGCGCTGTCGGGCAGGTTCTTGACGTAATCCAGAGCGGACTCCAGAGAGCCGGAGCCGTCGGAATAGGTGGTGTGGGAGTGCAGCTGGCCGAAGTACAGAGCGTACTGGGCCTTGCCCACGGTGAAGCTCCAGGTCTTGGAGGTCTCCTTGCCGTCGGCGCGGACCACGGTGACGGTGACGCTGGTGCGGCCGTCAGCCATGTCGGCAGCGGGGGTGTAGGTGAGGACGCCGTCAGCGTACACAGCCTCAACAGCCTGACCGCCCACAGTCATGGTGACGGTGGCGTTCTCGCCGGCGTTGATGATCTGGGCGCTGATGACGGGCTTCTTATTCTCGCCGGTCTGGCTGCCGGCAGCGGGAGTGACGGTGCCGATGGTGGGCTCGTCCTTCACGGCCACCTTCTTCTCGCCGGAGAAGGAGACGTCCTTGGTGTCCTTGCCGGTGACGGAGAAGGTCAGCTCGGTGCCGATGACGTCGGCGGCGGGCACGGTATAGGTGCCGTCTTCGTTGGCGGTGATGGCCTTGCCGTTGACGGTGACGGCCAGCTCCTTAACGCCGAACACGGCGTCCACGGTGAAGCTGAAGGTGTAGTCAGCGCCCACGAAAGCGTCGGCCATGGGGGCAAACACCACGGCGGGAGCGTTGACGATGTCGCCGGTCAGCTTGACATCACTGGCGACGGGGTAGAAGAAGAAGGAATAGATGGTGTAATCGGTGACCTTATTGGGGTCCATGGAGTAGGTCTTGTAGCTGTCGGCATAGTACTCCAGCCACTGGCTGTAGCCCTTGTACTTGGCAGTGCGGCTCTCCATCTCATAGCCGCCCGCATTGCCGGAGCAGACGCGGACCAGCCAGTCGGCGTCCTCGGATGCGGTCTGGGAGTAGAAGGCGTTGTTGCCGGTACCGTTGGAGCACAGGTAGCCGTAGGTCTCGTTGTAGAAGCGGTAATACTCGCCGTTCTGGGAAACGGTGAACACCACGGCGCCGTTTTCGGGGATGGCCTTGCCGTCCTTGATCTCGGCGGGAACGTTGTTGACGGAGGGGCTTTCGGTGTTGTCATCCTGACCGGCCAGCACGCCCTTGGCATTCTGGTTATAGATGACCACCTTGTCACCTGCTGCGGGCAGACCGTCGGAGGAAGAGGGGGTCTCGTTGGTCAGCTTGTAGAGGTTGAGCAGGTAATAGGCGTTATCCTTCTCGTTGAAGGTGGTGAACAGGTTGTTGTAGACCTCGATAGCCTGAGCGTTGCCGTTATACTTGGCGTTGACGCTGACGATGTGCACGCCGCCGTCAACGGCCTTGATGGTCCACAGGCTGTAGTTGGAAGCAGCATCGGCAAAGGTCAGGTTATTGCCGGTGGCGCCGGTGGTGAGATACTTGCCCTCGGCGTTGGTGAAGGTGTAGTAGCCGTTGGCATCCACGGCGGCGGTCAGCACCGCCATATCATCCTGCACCAGAATGAAATCCTTCTCGGGGGTGGCGGACACGCCGGTCAGCTTGTCGCCGCTGGCAATGTGGCTGATGACCTTGGAGTCCTTGTTGTAGTACACCACAAACTGGTCGCCGTCGGCAATGGTATTGCCCAGCTTGGCGTACTGCTCACGCTCCACCTTGTAGATGGCCACATCGGCCTGGCCGCTCTTGTAGCAGGAGAAGCGGGGGCTGGAAGCGTTGTAGCGGATCCAGATGCGCTCGGAGTCGGTGGCCTTGGACTTGATGGTGGCGATGCCGTTGGCGTCGATCTCCACCGTCCAGGAGGAGTTGGCAGACAGGGAGGCGGAGTTCTTCAGATGGTTGTTGCTGCCGGACACAGAAGCCAGATACACGCCGGCAGCCTTGAAGCTCCAGGTATTGGCAACGCTGCCCTTGCCCAGGATCACGCTCTGGGTCTTGGACTCGTCAAAGTAGACGGTCTTGCTGTCGGAGGACAGGGTGACACCGTCGGTGACGCTGGCATAGTAGTTGCCGGCGCTGGGGCCCATGATGGCACTCTTGCTGGGTGCCACGATGACCAGCTCGTCGCCCTCGGCCAGATCGGCCACGTTGGTCACCAGAGTGGCCTTGGTGCCGGTGGGAACTACGGGATCGGGATCGGGAGTGGGCTCCTCCGTCAGGGCGCCGCCCAGACGGTAGAACACCACGCCGTACTGGCCGTCACTGGGGGAGTTGGAGGCATAGATGGTATAGCCGTTGTAATACTCCAGATAGTAGGGGCCGTAGGTGCTGCTGGCGGGATAGGTGTCGTTTTTGACATACCAGGTGGCGGCAGCGGTGCCCTTTTCCAGAACCCAAGCGGAGTGCTGGGTGGCGTTGGTGACGAGGTTGTTGTAAGTGCCGCTCTGGGCAGCACCCAGCACCTTGTCGCCCTGGGTGAAGGTGTACTTGCCGTCCTTGACGGAGACGGTCCAGACCACGGTCTCATCCTCAGTGACGATCTTGTCGTCAGCGGGGGTGACGGCAACGCCGGTCAGCTTGTGGTTGGAGATGGCGGAGGACATCATGGTGCCGCTGCCGGCATTGTAGATGATGACCTTGTCGCCGTCGGCGATCTCGGTGGCCTTGACATACTCGGTGCCGGTGGGGGTCACAGGCTCTTCGGGCTTGGGATCGGGGGTGGTGCCGCCCTCATCCTCAACGACCAGATAGATCTGCTGGGCGAAAAGGGCTTCGTTGGAGCCGATAGAGCTGTAGGAGCTCCAGTTGTTCTTGTCGGCGAACCACTCCAGATAGTTGCCGCGGGCCGTGTTCTTGATGTAGAAGCAGTCGGCGGTGGCGGCGGGAGTGATGGCCCAGTTGGGGTTCACTTCGTCCAGAGGAGTGCTGGTGAAGGAAGCGCCCATGGCCAGCTTCTTACCCTCGGCAGTGGCGAAGGTATAGCTGCCGTCGGCGTTGATGCCCAGGGTCCACACATCGGCGTCGGTATAACCGGAGAGCTTGCCGTCGGTCAGGGTGACGTCGGTGCCCTTGTTATAATAGCCGGTGTAGCTGGTGGACAGAGCCTTCTTATTGGCGGGGTTGAACACGACCACCTTGTCACCGTCCTGCAGCTTGGTCAGGTCAGTGATGATGCCGCTTTCACGGGCGGGCTCGGCGGCAGCGATCTTGTAGATGGCAACATCCGTCTGGCCGGAACCGTAAGCGGCAAAGAGCTTAGGACTGTTGCTGTTGTTGAAGCGCAGCCAGTTGCGGGTGTTGCTGCCCTGTGCCTTGACGGTAGCGGCACCGCTGGCGGCAATTTCGATCTTCCAGGAAGAATTGGCGGACAGGGTGGTTTCTGTACGCAGATAGTTCTTGGAAGAAGAGGCGGCATACAGATAGCCGCTGCCGGTGTTGAAGGCGAACGTACCGGTAACGGTACCGTCCTCCAGAGTCAGCACCTGCACGGCGTCTGTTACCGTCACATTGCTGCCGTCTTTGACGATAGCAGTGGATGCACGGTTGTTGCCGTTCTGGGTGGTGCTTAACGCATAGTTGTAATCCTTGGCGACGATGATCACCTTGTCTCCGGCTTTCAGCTCGGAAACATCGGTGACAAGCGTTGCCGTCACAGAGTCGTTCTCTGCGGCGAAGGCGGCGGTGGGGATCAGACTGAACACCATGACCAGCGCCATCAGCACAGACAACACTCTGCTGCGTAAGCTTCTTTTCATGTTTTTACCTCCTTTAAATTTTCAGCTCGGGGTGCGGGCCCCTCTGCCCGACATCCCATAACATGACAAGCTACACTATACCATAAAACGATCTCTGCCGCCAGAAAATTCTGGGAAAAAGTGAACGGTTCACCGAAATTCTCCGTTCTGCCGAAAAACGGCGCCCCTGCCTTGACAAGTATGGCAAAAAGCTGATACCATACAGAAAAAAGCGGCGAAAGGAGCCGAAAACCGGATGAAAAAAACGTCAAAAAAGGGCGCGGGCCGTGGGCCGGCGCAGCTTTGGAAGGAGAATCGGCGCGCGGCCGCGGTGCTGCTGTGCGCGGCCGTGGTGTTGGTGCTGGCCCGGCTGTGGGCGGCCCCCGCTCCGGTGCAGGACACCGGCGCGGTGGAATATGCCGAGTATGAAACGGGCAAGGTGCTGCAGGTGCTCTCCGACTCCACGGAGCCCGACCCCACCTCCGACGGCGCCTACCGCGGCGAGCAGCTGCTGATCGTGGAGATGACCTCCGGACGCTACAAGGGCGAGCAGATGCAGGTGTATAACTTCGTGGGCCCGCTGTACGGCGTGCCGGTGAAGACCGGCGACAGCGTGGCGCTGACTGTGTCCACCTATCAAAACGGCGACCATACCGCCACCGTGTACGAATACGACCGCTCCGGCCCTCTGGCCATTGTGGTGGCCCTGTTCCTCGTCGCGGCCATTGCCGTGGGCGGCAGAACGGGCCTGAAGTCGCTGGTGGGCCTTGCGGTGACGCTGGTGTGCCTGTTCTGGGTGCTGCTGCCGGCGCTGATGAAGGGCGCGCCTACCCTGCTGACGGTGTTCCTCACCTGCGCCTTCATTGCGGTGGTGTCGCTGACCATTCTGGGCGGCGTGGAGAAAAAGACGGTGTGCGCCATGGCGGGCACCGTGGCCGGCGTGGCGCTGGCGCTGCTGTTCGGCCTGGCGGCGCAGGCGCTGGTGCGCATTGACGGTCTGCGGGTAGAGAACGTGGAGCCGCTGCTGCAGCTGCGCCAAACCGGTACGCCCATCGGCCTGCGGGGCCTTCTGGTGGGCGGCGTGGTCATCAGCGCGCTGGGCGCGGTGATGGACGTGACCATGGGCATCGCCTCGTCGCTGACGGAGGTCTTTGCCGCCGATCCCCACATGACACGGCGAGAGCTGTTCCGCTCCGGCATGAACATCGGACGGGACATGGTGGGAACCATGACCAATACGCTGATCCTGGCCTTTTTGGGCAGCAGCTTTGTGCTGATTCTGTACCTCTACTCCATGAATCTGTCGACCCATCAGCTGCTTTCCTCGGCCTTCCTCTCCATTGAGGTGGTCAGCGGTATTGCCAGCAGCATCGGCGTCATTTTGTCCATCCCCATCACGGCGGCTGTGGCAGCTTACGCGCTGACGCGGAAATAAAACAAAAAACACCCTCCGGAGGTTTCCGGAGGGTGTTTTTTCTGCATCAGTCGGTGGACTTTTTGGGCATGGCGTCGTATGCGTCGTAGACATCGGTCCCGCGCTCACGGCTGGTTTCCCACTGGCAGCTGTTGCTGCCGTCGGACCAGACGTGGACATAGCCGTCGTTCAGGTCGTGCAGAACGGTTTCGGCGTACTGCGCGTAGCGCATGTAGATGGTGTTATTGATGGGCACGGCGCCGGTGGCCGCGGCCAGCTTGGGCGTAACGGCGTTGGCAAATTCCAGCGTGCTGGAGGTGGAGTCGCCGTGGTGGGGCAGCTTGAGGAAGTCCACGTTGAGAAGGCCGCTGGCAGCGTATTCCTTCACCAGACGCCGCTCCTCACCCACGTACAGGTCGCCGGTGAAGAGGGCGGAGAACTCACCGTAATCCATGCGCACCACCAGCGAGGCGTTATTCTCGTTGGTGACCTTGTTGGATTCGGTGGGGTGATCCAGCTGGTTCTGGTCGGGGGAGAGAACGGTCAGCTTCACGCCGCCGATGGTCAGCGTGTCGCCGGTCAGCAGCGTCTGCAGCGGCACGTTGTAGGCGCCGAAGCGCTGGTGCATGGACTTGTTATAGCCGTTGTGGTAGGCCTGCCCCACGGGGATGTTCTTCAGCACGCCTTCCGGTGCAAAGAAGCCGCCGTAATGGTCGGTGTGGGGGTGGGAGAGCATGACATAGTCCAGTTTCTCAATGCCCATGCGCTTGAGATTCTGCATCAGGATGGGGGAATAGACCTCGAAGCCGGAGTCGATGAGCATGGTCTGGCCGTCGGGGAACACCACCAGGCAGCAGTCGCCCCATTTTTCTGTCTGGCCGCGGGTGTTACCGGGACTGGCTTCAAAGCCTTCGCCGGACATGAAGTAGAAGTGCAGCTCCTTGTTGTCGGCCGCCTTTCGAACCACATCCAGCTTCCACGGGGTGACGTAGGGGCGCAGTTCTTCCGGCACATCGGAAAGCGTATCTTTCTGGCTGCAGGCCGTCAGCGACAGGGTCAGCAGCACAATGAGCAGTGTGGCGAAGATACGGCGAAGCTTCATGTCGGTGTCCTCCTGAGGGATAGGTTGAACTTATTATACCTGCTTTTCGCCGAATTGCAAGAAAAAACAGGCCTCAGCACAAAAATGCTGAGGCCTGTGCGGCTTTAGTTTTTCTCACGCAGCGCGTCGTAGGGGTCGTAGAGGGTCACCTGACGCTCGCGGCTGGTGGCCCACTGCATGGTGGTTCCGTCGGTCCAGACGTGGACGTAGCCGTCCAGCGTGTCGGTTTTCACGGCGCCGTACACGGCGTAGCGGGCGTACACGGGGGGATCCATCACCACGTAGCCGGTGGCCACCGCCAGCTCAGGCGTAACGGCGTTGGCAAACAGGATGGAGTTGGAGGTGCGGCCGGTGCCGTGGTGGGGCAGCTTCACCAGATCCACATCCAGCTCGCCGGTTTCGCCGTACAGCTTCACCAGCTTGCTCTCCTGCGCCTCGTAAACATCGCCGGTGAACAGGGCGGAGAACTCCTTATAGTCCATGCGCAGCACCAGCGAGCAGTTGTTGGTGTCGGTTTCGGAGATGGATTTCTGACCCTTCATGTCAGCCGCCGGGGACAGGGCGGTGAACTTGACCTCGCCCACGGTGAAGCCCTCGCCGGCGCACAGCTGCGTGGTGGGGATGCTGCGGGTGTCAAAGTTGCTCTGGATGAAGAAGGGGGTGCTGCGGGTGCCGTCGCCCACACCGCTCCAGTAAGCGTGGCCCACCTCAAAGTTATCCAGCACACCGTTGGCCTCAAAGATGCCGCCGTAGTGGTCGGAATGGGGATGGGAGATGACCAGATGGTCGATGCGCTCCACGCCCAGACGCTCCAGATTCTCGATCAGGACGGGGGCGTAGAGCCGCTGGTTGCCGTCGATGAGCATGGTCTGGCCGTCGGGGAAGCAAATGAGACAGCTGTCACCGGACTTGGTGGGCTCCACGTTGATGGCGTTGGACAGCTTCATGCCCTCGCCGGACATGAAGTAGAACTGGATGGTGCCGGTATCCATGGCGATCTGAGGCACATCGCGGACCCAGGGCTCCACATACTGGGCGTAGGGGGAGGTGGAGGGCACGCGGTCAGCCTGAGAAGGATCCTCTTTTCCGCAGGCGGCCAGGGACAGCAGCATCAGCGCTGCCAGAAGCAGGGGAAATAAACGTTTCATAGGGGACCTCCTTGGGGATGTCAGTCCACGCAGCCGGGCGTCTTTTTGTCAGCGTTGAAGGCGTCGTAGGCGTCGTACATATCGAGGGTACGCTCGCGGCTGGTCTCCCATTCCAGACTTTCGCCGTCGGACCAGACATGGGCGTAGCCGTCCTGCGCGTCGTGCAGCACGGTGTGGGCATACCGGGCGAAGCCGAAATAGAGGCTGGTGCCCAGCGGCAGCGCGCCGGTGGCGGCGGCCAGCTTGGGGGTGGTGGCGTCGGCCAGGGTGCCGGTGTTGGAGGTGGCGTCACCGTGGTGAGGCAGCTTGAGAAGATCTACGTCCATCAGGCCGGTGTCCTTATACTTGGTGACCAGCTTCTGCTCCATCGTTTTGTAGATGTCGCCGGTGAACAGGGCCGAGAACTCCTTGTAGTCGATGCGCAGCACCATGGAGGCGTTGTTGGTGGCAGTTTCGGGGTCCTTCTCGGCGGGATTGTCCAGCAGTTCCTGCGTGGGGGACAGGCAGGTCAGCTTCACCTCGCCCAGCTGCACCGTGTCACCGGCCAGCAGCTGCTGGGTGGTCAGGCCGTTTTCGCTCATACAGGCCGGTGCACAGCGGCCGCTGTAAAAGCCGTGGCTGGCGCCCAGCACCTTGATGGGGCCCTGGGGAGACTCCAGACCGCCGTAGTGGTCATTATGGGAATGGGAGAGCACCACATAATCCAGATGGGTGACGCCCAGGCGCTGCAGATTCTCTGTCAGCACGGCGGCGTAGATGGGGAAGCCGCCGTCAATGAGCATGGTCTTGCCGTCGGGGAAGATGACAAGGCAGCTGTCGCCCCACTTCTCCGTCTGGCCCTTTTCGTTTTCGGGGTTGACGTTCATGCCCTCGCCGGACATGAAGTAGAAGTGGATCTCACCGTTTTCCGCGGCGATCTGGGGTGCGTTGCACTCCCATTTCATGGCGTAGGGGGACTTGGTGGGACTGTAGGAAGGGCCCTTTTCACCGCAGGCCGTCAGGCACAGGCACAGCAGCGCGGTCAGCAAAAGGGCGAGGATGCGGCGCAGTTTCATAACGGCTCCTCCTTTCCGGTTTGGTTATCAGCCGGCAGCACCGGGGGTCTTCTTGTCGGCGTTGAAGGTGTCGTAGCGGTCGTAGACATCGGTCTGACGCTCGCGGCTGGTCTCCCATTCCAGGCTGTTGCCGTCGGACCAGACGTGGGCATAGCCGTCCTGGAAGTCATGCAGCACGGTGTGGGCGTGCATGGCATAGTTGAAGTACAGGGAGGTATCCAGCGTCAGGGCGCCGGTGGCCACGCCCAGCTTGGGGGTGGTGGCGTTGGCAAACTCGCTGGTGCTGGAGGTGGTGTCGCCGTGGTGAGGCAGCTTCAGCAGGTCCACATCCAGCAGGCCCGTGCCCTCATACTCCTTGATGAGGCGGCGCTCTTCTGCCTTATAAATATCGCCGACAAACAGAGCGGAGAACTCGCCGTAGTCCATGCGCAGGACCATGGAGGAGTTGTTGGTGTTGGTTTCAGACTTGGTATCGGTGGGGTTATCCAGCTGGTGCTGGTCGGGGCTGAGGACGGTCAGCTTCACGCCGCCGATCTCCAGCGTATCACCGGTGAGGATCTGGTGCAGCTCTGCGCCGGCGTTCTTGAACTCAGCGTTCAGGTCGTTGCTCTTTCTGGAATAGTAATAGTGCTTGACCGGGATAGTGGCCAGCACGCCATTGGGCTCGGTGAAGCCCTGATAGTGGTCGGTGTGGGGATGGCTGAGGACGGCATAGTCCAGCTCAGTGATGCCAAGGCGCTTCAGGTTCTGCATCAGCACGGGGGTGTAAACGCCGAAGGCGGCGTCAATGAGCATGGTCTCGCCGTTGGGGAAGACCACCAGGCAGCTGTCGCCCCACTTCTCCACCTGACCCTTTTCGTTGTTGGGGTCAATGAGCATATGCTCGCCGGACATGAAGTAGAAGTGGATCTCCTTCTTGTCGGCGGCGTTCTGGGAAACATCCAGCTTCCAGGGGATCACATATGCGCGCAGTTCCTCGGGCACGTCGGCCATGGGGTCCTCTGCGCAAGCAGCCAGAGACAGAGTCATCAGCGCGCACAGCAGCAGCGCAAAAACACGACGGAATTTCATAAAGGCTCCTCCTTTGAGTATGGTTGCCATTATTATAGTAGCATTTGCCAAAAATTGCAACGGCTATTGCGAATTTGGGCGAAAAAACTGCGGCGTCCTTGGGACACCGCAGTGGAAGATACCTTATATATTATAGGCAAAGCCCCGCCAGATGGCCGCTGGACCAGGCCCACTGCAGGTTGTAGCCGCCGCAGTCGCCGTCGATATCCAGCACCTCGCCGCAGGCGTAGAAGCCGGGCACAAGGCGGCTTTCCATGGTTTCCGGGTCAAATTCGTCAGTGCGCAGGCCACCGGCGGTGACTTGTGCCTGATCGAAGCCGCACACGCCCTGCACCTCCAGCGTGAAGCCGCGCAGCCGGCGGGCGATCTTAGCGAGGTCACGGTCGGTGAGGGTGTCGGCGCTCTGGCCGGTGAAGCCCGCCGCCTTGCACACCATCTGGCCTAAGCGGCTGTGGAGCGTACCGGCAAGCAGCGTGCCTGCCTCCCGGCCTGCGGCGTCGCGGCGTCGCTGCTGCAGCCAGTCCATGGTGGCATCGTCGTTCCAGTCGGGCAGGAAATCCAGCTCCACGGTGAGACCGTCGCCGCCCACTGCGGCGGCACGGGAGATCTCAAACACGGCCGGGCCGCTGACGCCGTACTCGGTAAAGAGGATCTCGCCCCGATTCTCCGCCAGTACCTCATGACCGCGCAGGATGCGGACATTGGCCTCGGCTTTCACGCCCTTGAGGGCCCGGGGATAGGTGGGATCGGTCTTCAGCTGCACCAGCGAAGGGTACAGCGCCGTGCGGTGGTGGCCCAGCGCCTTTCCGAGCTGGTAGCCGTCCATCACGCCGCCCACCTTGCTGCCGGCGGCGCCGCCGGCGCACAGGATCACCTTGTCGGCGGCAAAGCTGCCCTGCTCCGTTTCCACGGTGAAACCCTCGCCGCGGCGGCGGACGCGGGTGACCACGCAGCCGGCGTGGAGGTCGATATCGGGACGCTCCAGGGCGTAGCGCAGCACGTCCAGCACGGAGCCTGCCATATTACTATAGGGGTAGACGCGGCCGCTCTCTTCCGTCACGGTGACAAGGCCGTGCTCGGAAAACCACGCCAGCGCGGCGTCCGCGTCAAAGGCGGCAAGGGCGTAGGCGCAGAAATCGCGGTTCTCGCCGTGATAGTGCTGCGGCGCGGCGTTGCGGTTGGTGAGATTGCACCGGCCGTTGCCGGTGGCCATCAGTTTGCGGCCCACCCGTGCCTGCCGCTCCAGCAGCAGTACGCTGTGGCCGCAGTCGGCAGCCGTGATGGCCGCCATCATACCGGCGGCACCGCCGCCGATGACACAGACCTTCATCGCGCGCCCTCCAGCTTCCGGCGGGTGAGATAGCCCTCCAGCATCAGGGCGGCAGCCACGGCGTCCACTGTCTTTTTGCGCTGCTTGGCATTTTTGCCGCCGGCCATGAGGATGTTGTGGGCGTCGATGGTGGTGCGCCGCTCGTCCCACAGCGTCACCTGCAGACCGGTGGCCTCGCGCAGCGTTTCGGCAAAGGCGGCGGCCTTCTCGGCCCGGGGACCCAGCGTGCCGTCCATATTCTTGGGATAGCCCAGCACCAGCTCGCTCACGCCGTGCTCGGCAATGATCTTCTGGATCTCCTGCACCACCACCTCCGCCTTGCGGGAGTTGATGACGGTGGTGTAGCCTGCCAGGGTGCAGGTGAAGTCGGAAATGGCGATGCCGGTATGGGCGTCGCCGTAGTCGATGGCCATGATTTTCATGAGGTTTTGCCTCCTTTTCGCGCCGATTTTTCGTTCAAAGCCATCATACACGATTTTTATGTATACCGCAAGGCGGAAAGCGGGGGAAAGGCGGCAAAATTTCTTCAAAATTTGCTAAAAAAGTTGTTGACCTGCGGGGACAAATATGCTATCATCGATATTACCTGTGAGTGGGGCTTTCTTTTTTGCGCGCTTTTTCGCTTCGGGCGGGCAAAAAAACGTGTCACGATCAGGGAGGCAGCGGGTACCTTCGTCCGGAAGGTCGGAAGGTGCCTAATCTAATAAGGAGGTGCCGTTAGATGCGCGTGAAAATCACTCTCCGCTGCAACGAGTGCAAGCAGAGAAACTACAACACGATGAAGAACAAGAAGAATACCCCTGACAAGCTTTCCATGAACAAGTATTGCCGCTTCTGCAGAAAGCATACGGTTCACACCGAGACTAAGTAATCGGGAGGAGAAAGAACAATGGCAGAGGAAAAGAAAGTGAAGAAGGACTACGGTAAGTGGTTCCGCGAAATGAGAAGCGAGCTGAAGAAGGTCGTGTGGCCTTCCGGCAAGACCACCATGAAGAACACGCTGACCGTTCTGGCAGTGTCTCTTTGCGTGGGTGTGTGCATCTGGGTGTTTGACGCTGTGGCTCAGCTGGCCATCAAGACCCTGCTGGGTCTGTTCGCCTAAGGAGCAAGCAAATGGCTGATAACGCAAAGTGGTATGTAGCCCATACCTATTCCGGTTATGAAAATGCGGTCAAGGCTGCCATCGAGAAGTTCGTAACCAACCGGAACCTGCAGGATATGATCCTGCGCATCGAGATCCCCATGGAGAAGGTCACGGAAGTCACCGAGGCCGGCGTCATGAAGGAAGTCGAGCGTAAGGTGTTTCCCGGTTATGTGCTCATCAAGATGGTGATGACAGATGACACCTGGCATCTGATCCGCAATATCCGCGGTGTGACCGGATTCGTTGGCTCGGCCAACAAAGCCATCCCCCTGACGGAGGATGAGGTGCTGGCCCTGGGCATGGAGAAGCACGAGATCGTGGTTCTGTACCATGTGGGCGACACCGTCCGCATCACCGACGGCCCCCTGGCAAGCTTCAACGGCGTGGTGGAAGACATCGAGCCGGAGAAGAACAAGGTCCGCGTGGTGGTGTCCATGTTCGGCAGAGAAACGCCTGTCGAGCTGGAACTGGATCAGGTGGAAGTCCTGATCTGACGCGCAGCAGTATCTGCGCAGCGAGAAAGCACGGAGAAAAACCACTCCGCTGCAAGTGGGAGAGACGAACTGCGTCTCGCCAAGAGCGGATGTCCGGAACCTGTCCGGCCGCTACCACATTTTTAAGAAGGAGGTGCCCCTCATGGCACAGAAAGTTACTGGTTATGTAAAGCTGCAGATTCCTGCAGGTAAAGCAACCCCCGCACCCCCCGTTGGCCCCGCTCTGGGTCAGCACGGCGTGAACATCGCCGCCTTCACCAAGGAGTTCAACGAGCGTACCAAGGCCGACATGGGCCTGATCATCCCCGTGGTGATCACCGTCTATTCCGACCGTTCCTTCAGCTTCATCACCAAGACTCCCCCCGCAGCTGTTCTGATCAAGAAGGAGTGCAACATCGAGTCCGGTTCCGGCGTCCCCAACAAGACCAAGGTCGCCACCATCTCCAAGGCCTCCGTCCAGAAGATCGCTGAGATGAAGATGCGCGATCTGAACGCCGCTTCCCTGGAAGCCGCTATGAGCATGATCGCCGGTACCGCACGCTCCATGGGCGTTGTCGTGGAAGACTAAGGAGGGTGTAAGGAATGTTTAGAGGTAAGAAGTATAAGGAAAGTGCCAAGCAGATCGACAGAGCCCTGCTCTACGATCCTCAGGAAGGCCTGGACCTGATTTGCAAGACCGCTTCCGCCAAGTTCGATGAGACCGTCGAGCTGCACGTGAAGCTGGGTGTTGACTCCCGTCACGCTGACCAGCAGGTCCGCGGCGCCATCGTTCTGCCCAACGGTACCGGTAAGACCGCCCGCGTGCTGGTCTTCGCCAAGGGCGACAAGGCCGAGGCTGCCCGCGCTGCCGGCGCTGACTATGTTGGCGATATGGATATGGTCGAGAAGATCCAGAAGGAAAACTGGTTCGACTTCGACGTGGTCGTCGCTTCCCCCGACATGATGGGTGTTGTCGGCCGTCTGGGTAAGCTGCTGGGCCCCAAGGGCCTGATGCCCTCCCCCAAGGCCGGTACCGTGACTCCCGACGTGGCCAAGGCCGTCAAGGAAGTCAAGGCCGGTAAGGTCGAGTATCGTCTGGACAAGACCAACATCATCCACTGCCCCATCGGCAAGGTTTCCTTCGGTGCTGACAAGCTGTATGAGAACTACACCGCTCTCATCGGCGCCATCATCAAGGCCAAGCCCGCCGCTGCCAAGGGCCAGTATATCAAGTCCTGCGTGGCCGCTTCCACCATGGGCCCCGGCGTGAAGCTGAACGCCAACAAGCAGATCTAAGTTCATCTGCAAAAAAGTTTCCCATTTTGTATATCTGAGGGTTGACAAGCTGTCATCCCTTCGATATAATACCAGATGCGTTCCAAAGACAGCAGGTGGCGTTCGCGCCGTAAGTCCTGCCGAGGATGGCTAATCGTTATGATTGCTTACACCATCCTTGTGTCTTTGCGGCACAAGGATGGTTTTCTTTTTGAACGCACCTACAATTCAACCGGAGGTGAAAACAAAGAATGCCCAACGCAAAAGTTCTGTCTGAGAAGCAGGCAATCGTGGCCG
>SVMH01000059.1 GCA_015067525.1 Oscillospiraceae bacterium
GCAAATGTCATCCAGATATACTTTTTCATGACACAGCCTCCTTTGCTCCGTAAGAAACTCTTCTTTGACTTTTATTATAATAGACGTTCCACTCCGGAAATAGTTCTTTTTACAATAAAAACCGATTTCGGCAGAATACACAAAAACAGCGCCTGCATTTCGTCACACTTCTCCGCGACATTTTGCGTTGTTGCACTTGCATCACCACAAGATATAGTGTATGATTGTTGATACTCGCCCGCAAGCGTTCTTTCGCCCAGGCGGAAGTTTTCATAGGAAAGTGACAGCAACCTATCACATAAGGAGGAGTATCCCATGAAGATCATCAAGAGAAACGGCTCGGAAGTCGTGTTTGACATTACCAAGATCATCATGGCCATTTCCAAGGCCAACGACACCGTGACAGAAGCCGACCGCATGACCCCCGTGCAGATCCAGCGCATCGCACAGAGCGTGGAGCTGCAGTGCCAGAAGATGAATCGCGCCCCCACCGTGGAGGAGATCCAGGACATGGTGGAACACCACATCATGGCTCACGGCGCTTTTGAGGTGGCCAAGAACTACATCACCTACCGCTACACCCGTTCTCTGGTGCGTAAGTCCAACACCACCGACGACAAGATCCTCAGCCTCATCGAGTGCAACAACGAGGAGGCCAAGCAGGAGAACAGCAACAAGAACCCGGTGGTGAACTCTACCCAGCGCGACTACATGGCCGGCGAGGTCAGCCGCGACATCACCAGCCGCATCCTGCTGCCCCGCGACATCGTGGAGGCCCACACCGAGGGCATCATCCACTTCCACGACACCGACTACTACGCCCAGCACATGCACAACTGCGATCTGGTGAATCTGGAGGACATGCTGCAAAACGGCACCGTGATCACCGGCACGCTCATCGAGAAGCCCCACAGCTTCGCCACCGCCTGCAACATCGCTACCCAGATCGTGGCACAGGTGGCCTCCAACCAGTACGGCGGTCAGTCCATTTCCCTGACCCATCTGGCTCCCTTCGTGGAGGTGAGCCGCCAGAAGCTGCGCCAGAACGTGCGCGAGGAGCTCAGCGGCATCGGCGCACAGTTCACCGACGAGCAGATCAACGCCATCGCTGAAAAGCGGCTGCGTGAGGAGATCCGCCGCGGCGTGCAGACCATCCAGTATCAGGTGGTCACGCTGCTGACCACCAACGGTCAGGCCCCCTTCGTGACGGTGTTTATGTATCTGGGCGAGGCTCGCAGCGAGCGCGAGCGGGACGACCTGGCCCTCATCATTGAAGAGGTGCTGCTGCAGCGCTATGAGGGCGTGAAGAACGAAAAGGGCGTGTGGGTCACCCCCGCCTTCCCCAAGCTCATCTACGTGCTGGAAGAGGACAACGTCCGCGAAGGCACCAAGTACTGGGAGCTGACCAAGCTGGCCGCCAAGTGCACCGCCAAGCGCATGGTGCCCGACTACATCAGCGAGAAGAAGATGCTGGAGCTGAAGGTGGACAAGAACGGCGAGGGCCACTGCTACACCTGCATGGGCTGCCGCAGCTTCCTGACCCCCTATGTGGATCCCGAGACCAACCAGCCCAAGTACTACGGCCGGTTCAATCAGGGCGTGGTGACCATCAACCTGCCCGACGTGGCCCTCTCCTCCGGCGGCAACATCGAAAAGTTCTGGCGCATTCTCGATGAGCGTCTGGAGCTGTGCCACCGAGCCCTCATGTGCCGTCATGAACGGCTGAAGGGTACGCTCTCCGATGCCGCCCCCATTCTGTGGCAGTACGGCGCCTGCGCACGACTGAAGAAGGGTGAGCCCATCGATAAGCTCCTCTACGGCGGCTACTCTACCATCTCTCTGGGCTATGCCGGCCTCTACGAGTGCGTGAAGTACATGACCGGCAAGTCCCACACCGATCCCTCCGCCACCCCCTTCGCCCTGGAGATCATGGACAAGCTCAACGCCGCCTGCCGCGGCTGGAAGGCACAGCACAACATCGACTTCAGCCTCTACGGTACGCCGCTGGAGTCCACCACCTACAAGTTTGCCAAGTGCCTGCAGAAGCGCTTTGGCATCGTGGAGGGCATCACCGACAAGGGCTACATCACCAACAGCTACCACGTCCATGTCACCGAGCCCATCGACGCCTTTGAGAAGCTGGCCTTCGAGGCCCAGTTCCAGCACCTGTCCCCCGGCGGCGCCATCAGCTATGTGGAAGTGCCGGACATGCAGAACAATCTGGACGCCGTGCTGCGCGTGATGCAGTTCATCTACGACAACATCATCTACGCCGAGCTGAACACCAAGAGCGACTACTGCCAGTGCTGCGGTTGGGACGGCGAGATCGAAATCGTGGAAGAGGACGGCAAGCTGATCTGGAAGTGCCCCCAGTGCGGCAACACCGATCAGGACAAGATGAACGTGGCACGCCGCACCTGCGGCTACATCGGCACCCAGTACTGGAATCAGGGCAGAACCCAGGAGATCCAGGACAGAGTGCTGCACCTGTAAAAAATTTCGTTCGAAATCTAACGGGGCGGGCCGCTGCCCGCCCCATCTTTTTTACAAAGGAGACACACCATGCACTACGGCGAACTGAAAAAATGCGATATTGCCAACGGCGCCGGCGTGCGGGTGACCCTGTTCGTCTCCGGCTGCACCAACCGCTGCCCCGGCTGCTTCCAGCCCCAGACGTGGGACTTCTGCTACGGCCGCCCCTTTACGCAGGAGACCGAGGCGGAGATCTTCTCCGAACTGGACAAGAGCTATGTGGACGGTCTGACGGTACTGGGCGGCGAGCCCTTTGAGCCGCAGAACCAGCCTGTGCTGACAGCGCTGCTGCGCCGCGTCAAGGCGCGCCATCCCACCAAGAATGTGTGGTGCTTCACCGGCTTCCGGCTGGGCGAGGAGCTGCTCACCGAGGGCAGCTATCCCCGCACGGAGCATACCGATGAAATGCTCTCGTATATCGACATTCTGGTGGACGGGCGGTTCGTGCAGGAGCTCAAGGACATCTCCCTGCAGTTCCGCGGCAGCCGCAACCAGCGCATCATCGACCTGAACGCCACCCGCGCTGCAGGTGAAGTGGTAATCTGGGAGAAGCTGAGAAGATAAGTCGCAATCCCTCCGGCCCTGTGGGCCTCCTCCCTTTACACAAGGGAGGCGTAAGAAGAAAAAAGGTCTGCTTTCCAAAGAAAGCAGACCTTTTTTACATCGTGATGCCGAAGCCGTGCCACAGAACGTTCCACGCAAGGGCGTTGCCCAGCAAAAGGCCAAAGCCCAGATGGAGGTAGATCGGGCGGAACGCAAGGCCGCAGCGGATCTTTCCGCGGCTCAAACGCTGTACCGTCTGGGTCAGGAGATAGACCGTGACGCCGGCAGCAAAGTAGCACACGGCGGCATTATACCGCAGTGAGCGCAGGATATCGCCCCGCAGCAGCGCTTCGAAGGCACGGGTACAGCCGCAGCCGGGACAATAGAGATGCAGCTCCTCATAGATCCAGCACGTGGGCAGCGGAATGTGGGAAAACCACCGCACATAAACCAGCACCGCCGCGGCCAACACCGCGGCGGCGCACAGTACGGCCGGATAGAGGATATCGTCCAGCGTGCGTTTCATCTTACTTGATGAGCTTGACCGTGCCGATGATGGGCACAGGCTTCTCCTCGCCGTTGATGGCGCCGATAAGGCCCATGAACCAGAAGACGACGATGAAGATGGCCCAGATCTGACCCAAACAGGGAATGACGCTCAGCAGGCCGAACAGCCAGATCACCAGCGCCTGATTGGTGTGGAACTTGCTGTTTTCCTTATCGCCCAGAATGACGGCCAGCAGCAGGCCGATAATGGTGATGTAGGCCACAATGTCGGTAGTACGCTTATCCATGATAATATCTCCTTTCCAAAGCGGGTTTCCTGTCGAAACCGATTATAACACGTCACTTTCCCCTTTGCAAGAGCGGCGAAAACAAGGGGATAAACTGGGGGTTGCAATTCTCGCAAAATCTGTTATAATTATCGCAGATAGAAGTCTTCTTAATAATAATCCGTTCTAATGAGGTATCCATATGTCCGTAAAACTGGAGCTTTACAAGGTTTTCAAGGAAGTGGCCGAGGCCGGCAACATCACCGCTGCGGCGCAGGCACTTTTTATCTCCCAGTCTGCCGTCAGCCAGTCCATCAAGCAGCTGGAGGCTGAGCTGCACACCCGCCTGTTCGCCCGCAACTCCCGCGGCGTGACGCTGACGGCGGAGGGCAAGATGCTCTACGAATATGTGCGCAGCGCCATCGGCCTGCTGGAAACGGGCGAGGCCAAGCTGTCCCAGACCCATAAGCTGCAGCTGGGCCATCTGACCATCGGCGCCAGCGACACGGTGGCCAGCCAGTTTTTGCTGCCCTATCTGGACAGCTTCCACCGCCAGTATCCCGCCATCCGCATCCAGATCGTCAGCGGACGCAGCCACAAGATCCTGAGTCTGCTGCAGTCGGGCAAGGTGGATATCGCCTTTGCCAGCCGTCCGCAGGAGGCGGCATCGCTGGAGACCCACCCCTGCTTTGCCACCCACCAGATCTTCGTGGCGGCAGCGGACTATCCCTGCGACTTTGACCACGTATACACGCTGGAGGAGATCGCCGCCTTCCCCCTGATCCTGCTGGACCGCAAGGCCTCTTCCCGCCTGTATCTGGAGAAATACTTCCTGCAGAACGGCCTGCATCTGGATCCGGAGATCGAGCTGGGCGCACGGAGCCTGCTGGTGGATCTGGCGGGCATCGGCTTCGGCGTGGCCGGCGTGACGGAGGAATTCGTGCAGCGCGAGCTGGAGCAGGGCGAGCTGAAGGAGCTGAAGACCACCTTCTCCATCCCGCCGCGCAGTGTGGATCTGTGCGTGCTGCGTGACGTGCCCATGACGGCCGCCGCCCAGCGCTTCTGCGATTTTGTAAAGAGCAGTCTCAAGTAACATACCGACGAAAAAAGAAGCTCTCCCGCGGGAGAGCTTCTTTTTTATGCTTACAGGTTGAAATACCGGTCGAACTCGGCGGGATGGGGGATCTTGGACAGCTCCAGGCACTCCTTACGCTTGAGGGCGATAAAGTTGCGGATCAGCTGCTCGGGGAACACGCCGCCGGCGGTCAGGAACTCGTGGTCAGCTTCCAGCGCATCCAGCGCATCCTCCAGACGGGTGGGCAGGGCGCTGAGCTTGGCCTTCTCCTCCTCCGGCAGATGATAGAGATTCATATCGTAGGGGCCCCAGCCGTTGGCGTGAGGATCGATCTGATTCTTGATGCCGTCCAGACCGGCCATCAGCAGCGCTGCATAGCACAGGTAGGGATTGCAGGTGGCGTCGGGGTTGCGAATCTCGAAGCGGCGCAGCTTGGGGCTCTTGGCATAGGCGGGGATGCGGATGACGGCGCTGCGGTTGGAGGTGGCGTAACCCACGGTGACGGGGGCTTCAAAGCCGGGCACCAGACGCTTGAAGGAGTTGGTGCTGGGGTTGGTGATGGCGCACAGAGCGCTGATGTGCTTGAGAAGGCCGCCCATGAACCAGTGGGCTTCCTTGCTCAGGTGGGAGTAGCCGTTATCGTCGGAGAACACGGGCTCGCCGTCCTTCAAAAGCAGCATATGCACGTGCATGCCGTTGCCGGCCTCACCGTACACGGGCTTGGGCATGAAGGTGGCCACCTTACCGTACTTCAGGGCGGTATTGCGGATGACATACTTGATCATCATAGAGGCGTCAGCCATCTTGCTCATCTGGCCCAGCATGGGCTCGATCTCAAACTGGCCGGCAGCACCCACCTCGGGATGGTGGTACTTGATCTGTACGCCCATCTTCTCCAGCTCCAGGCACATCTCGGCGCGGCACTCATAGGTGCGGTCGAAGGGCTTGGCCATATGATAGTGCTTCTGGTGAGGCACCACCACGCCCTGACCCTGGCTGGCGCTGTTCCAGTAGGCCTGCTCGGTGTCCACATTGACGCCGATGACGTCGCTCTGCACGGACCAGCCCACCTGATCGAAGATATGGAACTCGAACTCGGGCAGGATCAGCATGGTGTCGGCGATGCCGCTATCCTTCATATACTGCTCAGCCGCCAGCACGATGTTGCGGGGATACTGATCCAGAGGACGGTTTTCGGGATAGTCGATGACCATGGCGTTACCGGTAATGGACAGGGTGGCGATGTCGCAGTAGGGGTCCACAACGGCGGTATCCAGATCGGGAATGAAGACCATGTCGCTCTTCTCCACCACGGCGTAGCCGTAGTTGGAGGCGTCAAAGCCGATACCGTTCTTCATGGTATCCTCGGTAAACTGGGAGGCCGGAATGGTCACATGGCGGAACTGACCGTTGATGTCCACGATCTTGAAATCCACCATCTTGATGTCTTTTTCCTCAATGAGCTTGATGATGTCTGCTGCAGTACGCATAGTATTCCTCCAAAAAAGATTTGGTTTGTTCTCACAAGTTTTTCCAATATAAAAGATACGCCTGTTTTTTCCATTTTTCAATTATTAGTTTTCCCCGCTGTTTTCGTTTTTTCCGTTTTCTGGGATAAGAACAGCTTATTTCTGGCTTACGAACATCCTAAGGCAGAAACTGCCGCGCGGAGCAAAAAAAATCTTGCGCCGCTCGGGCCGATAGCAGTATAATATGGTAGGGTTTTTTCGACCCCTCTTTTACGAATGCTGCTGTTTCGACAGTTGAATGGAGGATTTCATATGGCAAACAATCTTCGTCCCGAAACCATGGAGCGCATCACCAACTTTGAACTGGCCAACGCTTTCATCGAAGAGCAGGTGGCCGCTGTCCGCGCTCAGGTGGGCGACAAAAAGGTCCTGCTGGCTCTTTCCGGCGGCGTGGACTCTTCCGTGGTGGCAGCTCTGCTGATCCGCGCCATCGGCAAGCAGCTCACCTGCGTGCACGTCAACCACGGTCTGATGCGCAAGGGTGAGAGCGAGGACGTGATCCGCGTGTTCGGTCAGGAGCTGGACGCCAACCTGATCTATGTGGATGCTACCGACCGTTTCCTGAACCTGCTGGCCGGCGTTGCCGATCCCGAGCGCAAGCGCAAGATCATCGGCGCCGAGTTCATCAACGTGTTTGTGGATGAGGCCCGCAAGCTGGAGGGCATCTCCTATCTGGCTCAGGGCACCATCTATCCCGACATTCTCGAGAGCATCAAGGCTGCCGAAGGCAAGCAGGCCGTCAAGTCCCACCACAATGTGGGCGGTCTGCCTGAGGATCTGCAGTTTGAGCTGGTAGAGCCGCTGAAGCTCCTCTTCAAGGACGAGGTGCGCGTGGTGGGCGAGGCTCTGGGTCTGCCCCACGCCATGGTCTATCGTCAGCCGTTCCCCGGCCCCGGTCTGGGCGTGCGCTGCCTGGGCGCCATCACCCGCGACCGTCTGCACGCGCTGCGTGAGGCCGACGCCATCCTGCGCGAGGAGTTCGCCAATTTCGGTCTGGCCGAGAAGGTGTGGCAGTACTTCATCGCCATCCCCGACATCAAGAGCGTTGGCGTGAAGGATGAGAGCCGCTACGAGGGCTGGCCCGCCATCATCCGCGCCGTGAACACCAAAGATGCCATGACCGCCACCATCGAAGAGGTGCCCTACGAGGTGCTGCACAAGATCACCTACCGCATCACCCACGAGGTGGAGGGCATCAACCGCGTGCTGATGGATCTGACGCCCAAGCCCACCGGCACCATCGAGTGGGAATAACCCACGGTATCCGAAAAAGCCTTGATTTATAAGGGTTTTTCGGCTCTCCAAAGGCTTCCTGCGGACAAATTGAGGACATGGCTCCTTTAGGGAGAATAATGTCAAAGCGTTATTACGCTCTCAA
>SVMH01000060.1 GCA_015067525.1 Oscillospiraceae bacterium
ACCCTGAGAGATAGCGCCGACGGGGCAAGCATCTGCGCAAGCGCCGCAGCTGACGCAAGCGGAACTGATCTGATAAGCCATGAGAGCACCTCCATAAGTATTTGGTGTCTTCATTGTAGCATGAAAAACGGAAATTGCAAGACCCTTGCGAAAAAATCTGCGTCTTCCGACAAGGGTTTACAATTTGTTCGCAATTTGGTCAAAGATAGTCAAAATTTGAAGCTTGACTTTCGGAGCGGCGGCGCTATAATAAGGTCAAGAAAAGTCAAAGTCAGAACAGGAGGAACAAATCATGGGTATTTCCGATCTCATCGCCGCTTTCATCACCGAGGAGTTGGAGGCGGCCGACGGCGTGCTGGAGCTGCAGCGCAGCGATCTGGCCGAGCGGTTTGGCTGCGTGCCCAGTCAGATCAACTACGTCATGTCCACCCGCTTTTCCCCCGAGCGCGGCTATATCGTGGAGAGCCGCCGCGGCGGCAACGGCTATATCCGCATCTCCCGCGTGCGGATGGACCGCCAGACACTTTTGATGCACGTCATCAATTCTGTGGGCGACGAGCTGGACCTGCCCAGCGCACGGGCCATCCTCACCAATCTGGCCGAGTCCGGCGCCATCAGCGCCGAAGCGGCCACCTGCATGCTGTCCGCCGTATCTCAACGGGCGCTGCAGACGGTGCCGCAGGCCTATCGCGGTGCCTTGCGGGCCGATATTATCAAGCATGTTCTCATTCAACTGGTTTGAACGGATCAAAAGGAGGTTATTCTAATGAAGTGTCAACACTGTGGAAAGAACGAAGCAACGTTCTATTATAAAAGCACCGTCAACGGGCGCACCACCGAGGCCCATGTGTGCCCCCACTGCGCCGAAGCGCTGGGGTATACCAAAGCGTGGCAGCCCATGCGCCGCGGATTCTTCCGCGACCCCTTTGCCCTGCTGTCGGATCCCTTCTTCGACGGCTTTGCTTCCCGATTGCTGACCGAGTTCCCTGCCCCCGGCAATACGCTGCGCGAGGCGCAGGAAGCTGTGGAGCAGCCGCGGGAAGAGGCCAATCTCCTCTCGGAAGAGGAGAGACGCAGCCTTGATCTGCAGCGCCGCCGCAACGCCCTGCAGCTGCAGCTGCGTCAGGCGGTAGACGCGGAGAACTATGAAGAGGCGGCCCGGCTGCGCGATGAGCTGCGCGCCCTGCCGCAGTAAGGAATGAAACGAACACCGGATTCTCAAAGAAAGGAGAATTTTCAAGATGAATGAACGTAAGTTTACCCCCCGCGCCGAAGAGGCGCTGCGCCTTGCGCAGGAAGCGGCGGAAGATCTGGGCCACGGCTACGTGGGCACCGAGCACCTGCTGCTGGGCCTGCTGCGGGAAGAAGAGGGCATCGCCCACCGCGCCCTGACCGAGCACGGCCTGACGGACGAGATGGTCTGCACCGTTTTGCAGCGCAGCATGGGTACGGGCCTTTCCGGCGCCGCCCCCTCGCAGGGACTGACGCCCCGCGCCAAAAGCGCCGTAGAGCTGGCGGTCAGCGAGGCCATGCGTACCGGCGCCGGCTATATCGGCACCGAGCATCTGCTGATGGGCCTGCTGCGCGAGGGCAACAATATGGCCCTGCGCATCCTGCGCAGCGTGGGCGTGGAGCCCCGTAAGCTCTACAGCGCCGTGGTGAAAAAGGTGAACGCCGCACCCCGCGCCGCATCTGCACCCGAGCGCGGCGGCAAGAGCGAGAGCGGCAAGACCGGCAAGACCCTCTCGGAGTTCACCCGCGATTTGACCGAAGCTGCCCGTCAGGGCCATCTGGACCCTGTCATCGGCAGAGAGAAGGAGATCGCCCGCGTGGTGCAGATCCTCTCCCGCCGCACCAAGAATAACCCTGTCCTCATCGGTGAGCCCGGCGTGGGCAAAACCGCCATCGCCGAGGGGCTTGCCCAACGGATCGCCGCCGCCGATGTGCCGGAAGAGCTGCTGGATAAGAAGATCCTCTCTCTGGATCTGAGCGGCATGGTGGCCGGCACCAAGTACCGCGGCGAATTTGAAGAGCGCATCAAGAGTGTCCTCAAGGAAGTGGAGAAGGCCGGCAACGTGATCCTCTTCATCGATGAGCTGCACACCATCGTGGGCGCCGGCAGCGCCGAGGGCGCGGTGGACGCCGCCAATATCATCAAGCCCGCTTTGGGCCGCGGCGAGATCCGTGTGGTGGGCGCCACCACCCTCAACGAGTACCGCAAGTACATTGAAAAGGACGCCGCGCTGGAGCGCCGCTTCCAGCCCGTCACCGTGGGCGAGCCTACCGCGGAGGCCACGGTGGAGATCCTGATGGGCCTGCGGGATAAATACGAGGCCCACCATAAGCTGACCATCACCGACGAGGCCATCGAGGCCGCCGTCAAGCTCTCCGCCCGCTATATCAACGACCGCTTCCTGCCCGACAAGGCCATCGACCTCATGGACGAGGCTGCCAGTCAGGTGCGCATGGACGCCGAGTCTGCCTCTCCCGACCTGAAGAGTCTGGAGGAGAAGATCACCGCTCTGCGCCGGGAGAAGGAGGAAGCCATCACCGCGCAGGACTACGAAAAGGCGGCCCAGCTGCGGGATATCGAGAAGAATTATACCGATCAGGTGGAGATCGAGCGGGACAACTGGCGCAAGCAGCTGTCCACCAACCGCGGCAGCGTCACCGCCGACGATATCGCCCGCGTGGTGGCCGGCTGGACCGGCATCCCCGTCACCCGCCTGACGGAGGATGAGAGCGCCCGGCTTCTGCGTCTGGAGGATATGCTCCACGAGCGCGTGGTGGGTCAGGATGACGCCGTGTCCGCCGTGGCCCGCGCCATCCGCCGCAGCCGCGTGGGCCTGAAGGATCCCCGCCGCCCCATCGGCTCGTTCCTCTTCCTGGGCCCCACCGGCGTGGGCAAGACGGAGCTGTGCAAAACGCTGGCCGAGGCCATGTTCGGCGACGAGAATGCCATGGTGCGCATCGATATGTCCGAATATATGGAGCGCCACACCGTCTCCCGTCTGGTGGGTTCACCTCCCGGCTATGTGGGCCATGAGGAGGGCGGCCAGCTGACGGAGAAGGTGCGCCGCAAGCCCTACAGCGTGGTGCTCTTCGACGAGATCGAGAAGGCCCACGAGGACGTGTGGAATATCCTGCTGCAGATTCTGGAGGACGGTATCGTCACCGACTCTCAGGGCCGCCGCGTGGATTTCAAGAACACGGTCATTGTCATGACCAGCAACGTGGGCGCCAAGAACATCACCGCAGCCGATACGGCCCGTCTGGGCTTTGAGGTTGCCGAGAACGAGAGCGAGGAGGCCCGCTTCGAGCGCATCCGTCAGGCTGTTATGGCAGAGCTCAAGCGCACCTTCCGCCCGGAGTTCCTCAACCGCATCGACGAGACCATCGTGTTCCGCCAGCTGACGCAGGAGAACATCTGCGCCATCGCCCGCCGCATGCTGGAGACCACCGCCGTACGCATGGCCGACCAGAGCATCGCCCTGCAGGCTGAGGATGACGCCGTGGAGGCGCTGGCCAAGGACGGCTTCGATCCCCAGTACGGCGCCCGCCCCCTGCGCCGCGCCATCCAGACTCAGGTGGAGGACGCCGTGGCCGAAAAGATGCTGGAAGGCACCTTGAAGGCCGGCGACACCGCCCGCGTGGTGCTGCGCGACGGCAAGATCGCCATCGAAGTGGACGCGGCATAAGTATATGCACAAAGAAAAAACAGAGCCGATGAAATCGGCTCTGTTTTTTGCTTTCAGACAACTTCTCCGGTCTGCAGCGCGGCGCGGTAGGCCCGGGGCGAGAGGCCCGTGAGCGCTTTGAACTTTTTGGAGAAATACACATAGTCGGTGTAGCCGCACTGCTCGGCGATTTGGTTCAGCGACAGCACTCCGCCGTGGAATTCCAGTAGGAAGCAGGCATGGCGGATGCGCACATCGGTGAGAAACTCCACTGGCGTCTTGCCGGTGATGCGGCGGAACTGGGCGCGGATGTAGTCCTCGGCATAGCCGCTCTGCCGCAGCAGCTGTCCCGGGTTGAGATCGGGATCGGAATAGTCGTGGGTCAGGCGGTAGATCACGTCGCTGACAGCCTGCCCCATGCTGTCGGCAAGCTCCATATGCATCAGCAGAAACTGCACATAGGCGCTGCACAGGGCCCGGAGATATTCGTCGTTGCCGTATCGGTTGTCGTACAGGAGCCGCGCCAGCTGCGTGCCCTCGCGCCGGTCGTTGTCTTTGATCAAAACCGGCTCACGGAAGGAGAAGGTCTGGCGGAAGTCGCCGCGGACAAAGATGCGCTCGAGCTCCGGCCCGATGGAACTGTGGATCACGCAGGGAGGTACAATAAAGATGGTGCCGGCGGAAACGGGATATTCTTTGTCCGCCGCCCGCATCACGCCTTCGCCGCCGGTGTAGAGGATGATCTCATATTCATCACGATGGCTGTGTTGCGGCGGATTGGGCGCACATGTGATGCCGATGGCGTATTCCATAGCCTCGCCTCCTTTTTCTTAATAGTATAGCAAAAATCTATCTTTCAGACAAGTTCTCTTTCCAAAATTTCCTAATACAACGTGACCGCAGGTGCTATATTGAGGGCGATGGCTATGCCATAGACAAAAGGAGATGAAGACATGCTCTTTTCCAAGCGGGAACTGCTGCATATCGTCGTGCCGCTGATCATTACCCAGACGCTGGCCGTGGCCATCGGCATGGAGGATTCCATCATGGTCTCCGCCGCCGGTGAGGCGGCCATCTCCGGCGTGGCGCTGGTGGACCGCATCAATGCCATGCTGGTGAACATGTTCTCTGCCCTGTCTGCCGGCGGCAGCGTGGTCGTTGCCCAGATGATGGGCACCGGACAGATCAAAAAAGCCAACAACGCCGTAGGACAGCTGATCGCCTCTGTGGCGCTGGCCGCGCTGGCCATGACGGCCGTTTCCCTGGTGCTGCGTGAGCCTCTGCTGCATCTGGTGTTCGGCAGCGTGGAGGCGGACGTGATGCACAATGCCGGCGTCTATTTCTTCATCACCGCCATGGCCTATCCCTTTCTGGGTGTCTACGGCGCCTGTCAGGCCGTATTCAACGCCATGGGCAAAACGCGGGTGCCCATGCTGGTGTCTCTGGTGATGAATCTGGTGAACATCGGCGGCAACGCGCTGTTTATCTTCGGATGCGATATGGGCGTCAGCGGTGCGGCGCTGGGTACGCTGCTGGCCCGCTTTGTGGGCGCGGCGCTGCTGCTGTTCCTGCTGCATGACAAGCGCAATACCCTCTACGTGGAAAATCTGCTGCGCGTTCGGTTCCATATGCCCACCATCCGCAGCATTTGCCGCATCGGCATCCCCAACGGCATCGAAAACAGCATGTTTGAGCTGGGCCGCCTCATGACCCAGAGCCTCATCTCCACCTTCGGCACGGCACAGATCGCGGCCAACGCCGCCGCCATGTCGGTCACGTCGCTGCAGTATATCCCCGGCGGCGCCATGGGCGCGGCCATCATCATCATGGTGGGCCGGTGCATCGGCGCGGGGGAGAAGGAGCAGGCCAAAAAGTATACCATGCGTCTGGTGGGCATCACCTATGCCGTCATCATCGCCCTGTCCGCGGTGATCTGCCTGTTTGTCGAGCCCATCGTGGGCTCCTACCACCTGACAGGCGAGTCGGGCGAGCTGGCAAAATATCTCATCATCTTCCACAGCGTCTGCGTCTGTACCATCTGGCCCATGGGCTTCACCCTGCCCAACGGTTTCCGCGCCGCCAGCGACGTTAAGTTTACCATGGGCCTGTCTATCTTTTCCATGTGGGTGTTCCGCATCGGCCTGAGTTACCTGCTCAACGCCCTCTTCGATCTGGGCATCATGTGCGTGTGGTACGCCATGGTGGTGGACTGGTGTGTCCGCGCCACGGTGTATATCATCCACTACTTCCGCGGCTCGTGGCTGAAAAAGTATCATGGAGTCTGAAAAAAAGCTGCCGCAAGGCAGCTTTTTTTCGTATCCGGCCCTTTTGTTCATAAAATAGCATTGTTTCGCCCCCTTCTTTCGGGTATAATAAGGCCACAAAGAAGAAATACAGAAAGGAAATACTTCCATGAATGTCAATTGGAACAGCCCCGATTTCCAGGGCTTTGCCGGCCAGAATCCCTTCCAGCGCGGCGAGGGCGGCTCCCGTCCCATCCGCAAGCCCATCGGCACGCCCGTTACCCGCACCATCATCAACCTTGTTGTCACGCTGCTGTTTGCCGCCATCTACTTCTATGTCACGCTGCCGGCCCTCAACTTCAAGGCGCAGGAGTTCTATGTCTTCCTGTTTCTGATCTGCGCCGTCTACTGCGGCTGCGCCATCCTCACCTCCGGCTTCCAGGGTGACGGCATCAAGGGCTACTTCGTCTTTGTGAAAAAGCAGTGCAAGATCCCGGCTCTCGTGGCCGCGGCGCTGGTGCTGGCCCTTGTGGTGGGCGGCATCACCGGCTGGGAGGTCATCCGCGCCTCGTCTTACCGCGACCTGCTCACTGTCACCGACGGTGACTTTGCCGCCGAGGTGGAGGAGATCTCCTACGATCAGATCCCCATGCTGGACCGCGACAGCGCCGTGCGCCTTGGTAACCGTAAGCTGGGCGAGCTGGCCGATATGGTCTCCCAGTTTGAGGTGGCCGCCGACTATACCCAGATCAACTACCAGGGGCGCCCCGTCCGCGTCACGCCCCTGCGCTACGGCGATCTCATCAAGTGGCTCAATAACCGCGCCGAGGGTCTGCCCGCCTACCTCATCATCGACATGGTGACGCAGGATGTGGATGTGGTGCGCTTGGAGGAGGGTATCCGCTATACCACCGCCGAGCATTTCGGCCGCAACCTCTACCGCCACCTGCGCTTTGACTATCCCACCTATATGTTCGATGAGCCCGCCTTTGAGATCGACGAGGGCGGCCACCCCTACTGGGTCTGCCCCCGCATCGATAAGACCATCGGCCTCTTCGGCGGCACGGATATCACCGGCGCCGTGCTGGTGGACGCCGTCACCGGCGAGAGTATCTACTACGATGTGGCCGATGTGCCCGAGTGGGTGGACCACGTTTATACCGCCGACCTCATCATCCAGCAGTATGACTACTACGGCGCCTATATCAACGGCTTTCTCAACTCCATCTTCGGCCAGCGCGGCATGACCCAGACCACCGACGGCTACAACTATATTGCCATCGGCGACGACGTCTATATGTATACCGGCATCACCTCCGTGGTCAGCGATGAGTCCAACATCGGCTTTATCCTGTCCAATCAGCGCACCAAGGAGACCCGCTT
>SVMH01000061.1 GCA_015067525.1 Oscillospiraceae bacterium
GGTACGCTTGGTATCCTTCTTGGTCAGGATGTGGCTCTTAAAAGCGTGAGCTCTCTTGACCTTGCCGGACTTCGTCAGATTGAAACGCTTCTTGGCACCGCTGTGGGTCTTCAGTTTAGGCATAATTTTTTACTCCTTCCAATGTTTCCTCTGTTTGACAGAAAAACGCTTTTTACTTGCCCGTCTTGGGGGACAGGAACATGGTCATGCTTCTGCCTTCCATCTTGGGGGCCTTATCCATGGTTGCAACTTCGGTGCACTGCTCGGCAAACTTTGTCAGCAGGTCCCGGCCGATCTCAGTGTGGGCCATCTCTCTGCCGCGGAAGCGGACGGAGACTTTCACACGGTTGCCATCTGCCAGGAACTTCTGGGCATTCTTCAGCTTGGTGTTGAAATCACCCACGTCAATGCCGGGAGACATACGAATTTCCTTGATCTCCACCACGTGCTGGTTCTTCTTGGCTTCCTTCTCGCGCTTGCTCTGCTCGAACTTATACTTGCCGTAGTTCATGAGCTTGCACACAGGCGGCTGCGCCTGCGGAGAGATCTTCACCAGATCCAGGCCGCGCTCCTCTGCAATGCTCAGAGCCTCTGCCGCGGACATGATGCCCAGCTGCTCACCGGTATCGCCGATGAGGCGGATCTCCTTATCGCGGATCTCCTCGTTCAGTTGATGCGTTACGTTGCTAATACCGAAGCACCTCCAATCCAAAATAAAAAACGCGAATGCACACAGCATCCGCGCAGCAAACCAAGAACCCACTACGGCTCTTCTTTCACGCTGTTGACCTCTTTGCCATTGCTGGAGGTGAGGGCGGATGCACCGACCTTCTTTGTTTTCTGGAGTATTGTACCACGCGCCACCCGCCATGTCAACAGTTATTTTACTATTTTTTTCACTTTTTTCGGGTATAGCGGTCACAATTCCGGCCATAATAAGGCCGTACCCACAACGGGCAACCATTAAAGGAGGCAACCTCATGGATAACTACAACAACAAGAATTCCAACAAGAATCAGAATCAGAACAGCAACAAGAATCAGAACTCCAACAAGAACCAGAATCAGAACCAGAACGCCAGCAACGAGAGCAACTGCCGCTGACGCAGCAGCCGCAAAAGGACCGCAGGAATTTCCTGCGGTTCTTTGCTTTTTCTTACCGCTTCAGCGTTGCCGGATAGACGCCCTGCTCATGGAGCTTGCGCAGCTCCTCCTTCACAGCGGCGCGATCCTCGTGATAGGTCATGCCGAACCAACGGTCGGCGGAACTGAGCACCTTCACCTGCAGTCTGCCGGCTGCCAGCTCATCACCTACCATAGTGGGCAGCAGGCACTCAGCCTTGATGTCCTCCGGTTTCAGGCTGCACAAAAATGCGCGGAAATAATCATCCAGTGCCGCAAAGATCTCCGGCTGGAAGCCCCAGAGATTCATGGACACCACGGTCTCGCCGTCCAGCAGCTGCGGTACATCACCGGAGGTGTCGGCGATGGTGCCGTCCGGGAAGAGGCGGATCTTCATGGTCTCACGGATGCCGGTGAGCAGGCCGTTCTCCGTTTGGCACACGCCGCGGGTCACGGTGCCGTTCTCGCTGACGGTGTTCTTGAGAAGGTAGCCCACCATAGCGGCGTGGCCGCTCTGCGGCATGTGTTGCAGCTCTTCATAGATGGTGCGGAAGGCGTCCACGCCGTAATAATCGTCGGCATTGATGACGCAGAAAGGCTCGCTGATATACTCTCTGGCGCACAGCACGGCGTGCACGGTGCCGAAGGGCTTGGTGCGCCCTGCGGGAATTTCATAGAAATCCGGCACGCTGTCGTAGCTCTGCATGGCGTAGCACACCTCCAGCGGCGCGCCATCCGCCGTCTTGGCGTTTTTCAGGTAGTTGCCGCACAGACGGTCCACCAGCTCCACAATATCTTCCTTGATGATAAAAACCACCTTGGTAAAGCCGGCGCGGATGGCATCGTGGATGGAGTACTCCATCAATATCTCGCCGTTGGGGCCTACGCCGTCCACCTGCTTGTTGCCGCCGTAGCGGGAGCCGAGGCCTGCGGCCATCAGCACAAGGGCTGCTTTCATGTATTTCCTCCTGTTCCGCCGCCTGCAGGCGGCCGTTTGGGTCAGTATTTCCACTTAACAAAGTCAGTTTATCACAAAATGTCGGGCGCTTCAACCGGCAATCGCAGTTTCGTCCCCGCCCGCGTGTCGGTTTAAAGAGAAATTAAGGGAATTTTCATCAATTTTGTACTGGAAATCCGAAGGCAGCTGTACTATAATGAATAAGTACGGCTATACGCGCCGTTTTCCCACGAAATGACAGACTTTTCAAACGAGGAGATAACATATGAAAAACGTAAGAGCTTCCAAACGGCCCTGGGGACTGGCCGACTGGTTTGGCGTAGCCGCCCTGATCCTGCTGGTGGTATGCAGTCTGATCCTGTATGTCCGCCTTAGGGCCACCGACATGGTCATCGAGAGCCTCATGAACGCCCTGCTGTACGGTCTGATCGGCGTTAATGTGGTCATGCTGCCCTTCCTGCTGATCCGCTGGCGTCACGCAGCCGTCAAGATCGTGGCCGGCGTGCTGGCGCTGATCCTCTCGGGCGGCATGCTGTACGCCATCTCCGCTGCCGACAGCGTGCAGAAGGCCCTGCAGAACATCTCCGGCCAGCAGGTGGAAGAGGAGATCACCTACATTTACGTGGATAAGGATAACAAGGACGACATCGGCGACGCTGTGGACTATCACTTCGGCGCGCTGGCTGCAGCCGACGTGGAGAACACCACTGCCCTGCTGGCCAAGCTGACCGAGGGTCTGGGCGCCGAGGTGACCCACGCCTCCTACGACGGCGTGCCCGAGCTGGTGCAGGCTCTGTACGACGGCGAAGTGGACGGCATCATCCTCAACCAGGGTTACATCGCCCTGCTGGAGGAGATGGAGGAATACGCCGACTTCTCCGAGCGCACCCGCGTGTTCTATGAGTTCACCACCAAGCGTGAGGTGGAGCCCATCAAGCCCAACCCCGCCATCACCCGCGAGCCCTTCGTGGTGTACTGCAGCGGTATCGACTCCCGCCGCACCAACATCAACATCAAGAGCCTCAGCGACGTGAACATCATGGCCATCGTCAACCCCGAGACCCGCCAGGTCCTGCTGCTCAACACCCCCCGCGACTACTATCTGCCTCTGGTCAGCGCACCCTACACCGGCAAGCTGGACAAGCTGACCCACGCCGGCGCCATCAGCATTGAAGAGTCCATGAAGGTGCTCTCCCAGCTGTACGGCGTGGAGGGCGACTACTATATCCGCGTGAACTTCGCCGGTCTGGTACAGATCGTGGATGCGCTGGACGGCATTGAGGTGGTTTCCGAGACCTCCTTTACCACCGTCCCCCTGTCGGTCAATGACAAAAATGAAAAGCCCTACACCTTCAAAGAAGGCGTCAACCAACTGGACGGCAACTCCGCTCTGGCCTTCTGCCGTGAGCGCAAGCATCTCAAGGATGGCGACAACCAGCGCGGCCGCAACCAAATGGCCGTCATCAAGGGCATCGTGGACAAGGCGGTATCTCCCCAGATCCTGTCCAGCTACGATGAGCTGCTGAAAGCCGTGGAAGGCTGCTTTATCACCAACATGCCCTACGAGGATATGAGCGGTCTGGTGAAGATGCAGCTCAAGGACATGCGCGGCTGGAACATCACCACCTACGCCGTGTCCGGCAGCGGTGATATGGAGCCCTGTGCCACCATGCCCGGCATGAACCTGTGGGTCATGCGTCCCAACGAGGAGATGGTCAACATCGCCAAGGGTCTGGTGCAGCAGGTGATCAACGGCGAAGTGCCCACCCTGCCCGAAAAGTAAACAATCACAACAAAAAGAAGGCTTCCCGCAGCGGGAAGCCTTCTTTTTCTGCATGTTTCAGATCTTCAGGTCACAGGCCATGCTCATGACAGCGCGGCCGCCGATGAGGATATTGGGCTGGCCGTCGGGCAGTTCCAGCCGGCTGCGGATCTCCGAGGGGCGGGACATATGCTCGCCCTGGACGAAGACATTCTCCTGCTCCGGCTGTACCAGACCCTGCAGGTAGAGATAATAGGTCAGTGCGCCGTTGGAGGTGCCGGTGGCGCACTCCTCGGGGATGTCGTAAAGGGGTGCGTAGTTGCTGCAGTAAGCGGTGCAGCTTTCATCACCGGGGCAGAACATGTGCACGCCCGTCACATCATAATGGCGCGACAGCTCCGTGACGGCGGCGGCATCCTGCACGGCACGCATCAGCGTTTCATGGTCGCGCACCGGCATCATGATATCGGCAAGGCCTGTGGACACGATCTTGGGCACGTAGCCCTCCGGCATATGGTTGGTAGTCAGGCCGTAGGCGCGATAAAGGGTGTCCCACTCCCCTTCTTCCAGCGTGCGCAGCAGCACCGGCGGGGCCATATCCATCCAGACCGTGTCGCCCTTGACGCGGATTTGGAGTTCCGCGGCGCGGGTATGGGCCGTGAAGGTGCCGTCACCGATCCGTCCCGTTTCACGCAGCAGGGCAAAGGAAGCAATGGTGGCGTGGCCGCACAGGTCCACCTCACCGGCGGGGGTAAAGTAGCGCAGCGTGACGCTGCCGTCCTCCTCCACGCGGACAAAGGCCGTTTCGGAATGTTTGAACTCGCCGGCGATCTGCTGCATCACAGCGTCGCTCAGTTCACGGTCCGGCAGCACGACACCGGCCTGATTGCCGCCAAATACGCAGGCGGAAAAAGCGTCCATCACATAGGCTTCCATGGAAAGTACCTCCGTAACTTTTATGAACATATTATACCTTACCACTCCACACCCTTGCAACCAAAAGCGGCAAAAAATTACCCCACAAGGCTCGGCCTTGTGGGGTAATCAAATATTAGTCGATCATGCTCTTCAGGTTCTCGGCGACGGTGATGGGGGCAGCGGTAGCAGCCTTGACATCCTCGACGGTGAACTCAGGGTTGATCTCGGTCATCAGCAGGCCGTTAGGAGTGACCTCCAGAACGCACATCTCGGTGATGATCTTGGTGACGCAGTGGGAAGCGGTCAGGGGCAGACGGCACTTCTCAAAGATCTTGGGGTTGCCCTTGGCGGTGTGCTCCATGCAGATGATGCAGTGCTTAGCACCGGTGCACAGGTCCATAGCGCCGCCCATGCCGGGCATCTTCTTGCCGGGGATGATCCAGTTGGCCAGAGAACCCTCGGCGTCAACTTCCAGAGCGCCCAGGAAGCAGGCGTCCACGTGGCCGCCGCGGATCAGGCCGAAGTTGGTGGCGGAATCGGTGAAGGAGCCCTCGAAAGACACGCTGGCGGGAGCGCCGCCGGCATCGGTCACGTGATAGGGCAGGTAGTTGTCATCACCGGGCTTGGGGTTGGCACCGGCGCCAATGATGCCCAGCTCAGCATGGATAACCAGCTCGACGCCCTCGGGCAGATAAGCGGGGATCAGGGTGGGCAGGCCAATACCCAGATTGACCACGTCGCCGTCCTTCAGTTCCTTAGCGCAACGCTTGGCAATAAAGCCTTTGATCAGACTCTTATCCATTATTTCTTTTCTCCTTCCACGATGTAGTTAACGACGATACCGGGAGTATGAACGTTCTCGTGCTCGATCTCGCCCACGGGAACGATGTACTCGGTCTCGGCGATGACCAGGTCAGCAGCGGTGGCCATCACGGTGTTGAAGTTACGCATGGTGCCCTTGTACCAGCAGTTACCGACTTCGTCGCACTTATAGGTACCCAGCAGAGCCACGTCAGCGTGGATGGGAGCCATCAGCAGATACTGCTTGCCGTTGATCTCCTGCTTGCCCAGGCAGAAGGGGCTGTCCTCAACCAGAGTATCCACACCGGTGGGGGTCAGCACGCCGCCAAGGCCTGCGCCGGCAGCGCGGATGCACTCAGCCAGGGTGCCCTGGGGCAGCAGGTTGACTTCCAGCTCGCCGGCCAGGTTCTGGGCACCGACTTCGGGGGTCATGCCCACGTGGGTAGCGATGACGCGCTTGACCTGCTTATTGTGGATCAGCTCGGCAATGCCGTAGAACTCCTCGCCGTTGGGACCCACTGCACGAGCCATATCGTTGGCGATCAGAGTGAAGCCGCCCTTACCGGAAGCTACCAGCTCCTTAACGATCGCTCTGGCCTGACCGCAGGCCAGGAAGCCGCCGCACATAATCGTGGCGCCTTCGGGGATCATTGCCGCTGCCTCTTTGGCAGTGATAACAGGTTTCTTTGCCATTTCTGTTCCTCCTTGTTGTTGTCGTACTCAAAGAAAATAGATTTTGTGTCTATTTTAACAATACCATCATAGCATGGCTCTTGCCAAAATGCAAGAGAACTTCCGCCAAAGGTGGTGCTTTTTTCCTTAGAATTCTACACCGATCCGTGCGTTGAGGCCCTGATCGTAGGGATGGCGGATCTTGGTCATGCGGGTGATATAGTCGCACAGAGGATCCACGCAGGGCGTGGGAGCGCGGCCGGTCATGACCACCTCCAGATCCTCGGGACGGTTTTTGAGAAATGCTGCCAGTTCCTCATCGTCCAGCATCTTCATGGCCACGGCGTCCAGCACCTCGTCCAGCACCACCAGCTTAGCGCCGGTGCGCTGCACCTCGGCCACGGTGTCGCGGAAATGCTGCTGCACCTGTGCGCGGCACTCCGCCTTCTCCTGCTCATTCATCTGGAAGACGAACTTGCAGCTGGCGGTGGGTGCCTCCACCACATGGCACAGGGGCAAATCACGCAGCACCTTCAGCTCGCCGGTGCCCTGACCCTTCAAAAACTGGCTGATGACCACATGCCAGCCGCGGCCCATGGCGCGGACGCTCAGGCCCATGGCGGCCGTGGTCTTACCCTTGCCGTCACCGCAGTAGACGTGGATTTTTGCCTGACTCATAGGGGTTCTCCTTTCCTGACAGGCCGAACGGCCATGAAGAGGTCTCCATGGCCGTCCGGATTGTGCAGTTGAATCTTACTTCATGCCGCGCTTGACCATCTCGGTCACAGCGAAGCTGGCCACGTCGTCACCGTACTTACCGGCGCCGAAGCCGGCATCATAGCCCAGCTCCTTAGCCAGCTCGTGGGTGATACGGGGACC